>CAINGG010000381.1 GCA_903848435.1 uncultured Actinomycetes bacterium
AGGGCGGTCGTCGCATTTTGTGCCACGTAGGACAGGCGATTGCCCCAGTACCTGCGCAGCTGCCGCTGCGACAGGCTGAGCAGGTCTGTCCCGTCGAGGACCGACGTGCCCGACAGGATGTGCACGCCTGGCGCGCGGTAGCCGATAGCTGCCAGGGCGGTCGTCGACTTGCCGCAGCCAGACTCCCCGGCCAGCCCCACAATCTCGCCCTTGCGCAGCGATAGATCGACGCTGGAGACCACTACGTTGTCGGTGCCACCACGATGCCGGTAGGCGACGGTCAGATCCTGGACGACCAAGGGATCGCTCATGACTTGTGCGATCCGGTCTTGGTGATGTGGCTCGAGATGGAGTCCGCGACCAGGTTGAAGGAGACCGACAGAGCCGCGATGCCCACGGCGGGCCAAATGGTGGCCCAGGGCTGGACCGCGATGAAGCCCCGGTACTCGGCGACCATGAGTCCCCAGTCGGAGGCAGGAGGCTGCAGGCCGAGACCCAGGAAGTTCAGCGTGGCGATGAAGATGATCGCGTACGTGATGCGCAGGGCGGTATCGGCGATGGTGGGCGCTGCGATGTTGGGCAGGATCTCGCGAAAGAGGATCGCACCCGTGCGCTCACCGCGCGCTTGCGCGGACGACACGTAGTCGCTGGTGACCACGCCCTGGGCAGCCCCACGAATGACACGGCCCATACGTGGGGCGAACACCAGTGCGACGGTGATGATGAGCACCGGCGTCGTGCTCCCGAAGCCCGCAATCAGGACGAGGACGAGGACCAACGGCGGCAGGATGATGAAGACATCGAAGATGCGCGACACGACCGCATCGATGGCGCCACCCTTGTAGGCGGCGAGAAGGCCGAAGAACCCGCCGAGGAAGAGCGCGATGGTGACCGACGCGAGTGGCGCCAGGATGACGCTGCGGCCGCCGTTGAGCCATCGGCTGAAGACGTCGCGGCCGAGTTGGTCGGTGCCCATGAGGTGCTCACTCGACGGCGGCTGCAAGGGCATGCCGGTGCCGATCTGATCGGGCGGATACGGAGCGAACATCGGCCCGAAGACGATAATGAAGAGCAGGATGGCACCCAGGATGGTGCCGGTCAGGCCCTCGGGCGATCGCAGCACTGCCTTGACAACGGACGGCGGCTTGGCAGCGAAGGTCTCCTTGGCAGCAACGGTAGGCGCGCTCATGAGGCCGCTCGCAACCGAGGATTGAAGATCGTGACGAGCACGTCAGCAAGGACGCTCACGCCAATGAACATGATGCCCAGGATCATCGTGATCGACAGCACCGCCGGATAGTCGCCGGCGCCTATGGACGCGATGTAAAGCTGCCCGATGCCCGGCAGCGCGAAGAGCTGCTCGACGACGATCACGCCACCCAGCAGGTAGACGACGTTGAGCGCCACCGCGTTGACCAGGGGCGGGGCGGCGTTACGCATGGCGTGGTCCCAGGTCACGCGCATACCGCCCAGGCCGCGCAACCTGGCGGCGGCGACGTAGGGCGCTCCCAACGCCTCCGTGGCGGAGGCTCGGGCTATTCGGGAGATGTGCGGCAGCATGGCAAGGACGAGGGTCAGCACCGGCAGGACGAACGCACCCACCTTGGCCATGGCATCCCCGAATTGCAGTCCGGTGGAGTCCACCGGCAGCCACCCGAGCCACACGCCGAAGATGAGGATGAGTGCGACACCGATGATGAACTCGGGTAGGGACGCGAGGATGACCGTGCCGACCAGCATGCTCAGGTCAGTGCGCGACCCAGCACGCCTAGCCATGAAAACCCCGAGGCCAATGGAGACGGGCAAGGCGATGACGAGAGAGGCAACGGCGAGGATAAGGGTGTTGCGCAAGCGCGGCAGTACATCGTCTGCCACGGGACGCTGAGTCGTGAGCGAGACCCCCATGTCGCCCGTCGCGAAATCGCCGAGCCAGCGCGCATAGCGGATGGGCATCGGGTCGTACAGCCCGCGCTCCTCGGCATAGGCGATCAGCGCAGGCTCTGCCGTCTCGCGGCCGAGGGCAGCGCGCGCAACGTCCTCGGGGGACTTGAGGTTGGTGGCGAAGAAGGCGAGCAGGGAGATGACGAAGAGCGTGAGCATCGATGTCGTCACGATCTTCGTGACCTGCCAGGTCCGGGGGAAGCGCGTGCGCCCCCGGGGCGGCGGCGTCGTCTCCGCCGCCCCGGGGGCGCTGGCCTGGGTGTCCGTGCTCACGGACCCTCGTGTGACACGTGCGTGCCTTTCGCCAGGGTTATGCGTTGGGGTCGATCCATGCCCTGTCGAAGACCGTGAACTGAGGCATGTAGTCGATACCCTGCACCGACTTCGCAGCCGGCGCCACCGTGTTGATGAAGTACGGAATGAGCATGCCCGCCTGGTCAGCAACGATGGTGAACGCCTTGCCGTAGATCTCCTTTTGCTGGGCCTCGTCGCTGGTAGCCAGTCCGTCGTTGACGAGCTGATCGAGCTCGGGACTGTTGAAGCGACCCTCGTTCCACTCAGCGGTCGAGATGTAGTTCAGTGACAGGGCCTCACTGGGGAAGCGACGCTGGTAGTACGAGGTGTACATCGGCTTCTTCAGCCACACGTCGTCCCAGTAGCTATCGGCCGGGTACTTGTTGAGCTTCACGCGGATGCCGGCTGGCTTGACCGACTCTGCGAAGACCGTGGCCATGTCCACCATGCCGCCGAACACGTCGGAGGTAAAGAGCTCGATGTCGATGCCGTCGGGGTACCCGGCCTCGGCGAGGAGCGTCTTGGCCTTCTCGATGTCCTGCACGCGGTCGCCGACCGTGGACATGGGGTAGAAGGGATCGTCCATCGGCGCGGGGCAGTCACCTGTCACCGTGCCTTGGCCACCCTGCGCAGTCGCCAGCATGAGATCGCGCGCAGATGCGAACTTGATCGCCAGCGTGAGCTTCTCGTTGTCGAAGGGCGCCTGCGTCGAGTCCATGGCTATGTCGACCAGCGTCTGGTTGGGGCGCGTCTGCACCACGCAGTTGCCGGAGGCATCGACCTGCGGGATCGCCGTGGCCGGCATGTTGTCGCCGACGAGCGCCTGACCTGACAGCACAGACTGCACCTTGGTGGTCTGATCCGGGATGACCACCGCCTGTGCGCCATCCAGGTAGGGGAGCTCGGGGTTCCAGTAATTGGCATTCTTGGCGACCTCCCACGACGTGCCCGGGGTGAACGACACGAGGGTGAAGGGGCCGGTGCCGTTGCCCTTGCTGAAGTCGGTGGTGCCGTCCTTGACGACCAGGCACTGGCGAGCGCCGAGCACGCCGATGCCGAACGCCGAGTCAGGCCGCTTGAGGGTGAACTTGATCGTATGGTCATCGACGGCCGTCATGCCCTTGACGTCGAGAGATCCTGAGACGCGAGCCTGGATGGGACTGCCGGCTTCCTCGTCGATGTTGCGGCCGATGGTGTAGATGACGTCCTTGGCGGTGAGCTCAGTGCCGTCATGGAACATGACGCCCTTCTTGAGCGTCACCGTCCACTCGCTTGCATCGGCGTTTGCCTCGACGGACTCTGCCAGGACGTTCTCGATCTCCCAGTTATCGTTGTACTTGACAACGCCTTCGTAGAGCGCACCGCAGATCAGGGAGTCAGACGTATAGGACGTCGCCATCGGATCGAGGCTCTCGGTGTTGGCCGAGTCGGTGATGGCGTAGGTGAGGATGCCGCCGCGTGCGATGCTCGACGTGGGCGAAGGACTATCGGATGGGCTTGCCGACCCGCTGGTCGGTGCAGCGCTCGAGGAGGTCGAAGACCCCCCGCTGGATCCGCAGGCCGCAAGGGTCGCCGCAGCGCCCCCGACCACCACCGTGCCCCCGATGAGGAACGCGCGGCGCGGAAGTGTGGATGACCGGGACTCCTGGTCCTCCATGGGACCTCCCTCTCTCTGACGGCCCCCCGCGGGCCATGACCGATGCGCGGAGTCTGTTCTAAACTGACGCGCCAGTCAATGATCTGGGGGAAACTGCTGCCAGGTCGTTAGCAGGAGACGGTGATCTTGCCGACGAACTCCCCGGTCTCCAGCGCCTCGAACGCCTGGCGCGCATCGGCGAGAGGCACCGAGAGGGCGATCGGGGGGCGAATTCCCGTGCGACCCAGGAGTCCCAGGAGTTCCACGAGCTCCTCACGAGTGCCCATGGTGGAGCCCACGATCGACAACTGCAGGAAGAAGACCCGGTTGAGGTCGGCGGGCGGATTCGGGCCGCTCGTCGCCCCGCAGGTCACAATGCGACCACCGGGCACCAGGGCCTTGAGGGAGTGCGCCCAGGTGGCCTCGCCCACGGACTCCATGACTGCCTGGACACGTTCGGGCAGTCGGGCGCCGGACTCGAACGCCTCATCGGCGCCGAGTTCCACCGCGGCGGCGCGCTTGGACTCGTCACGGCTGGTCACCCACACCCGCAAGCCCAGCGCCTTGCCGAGCATGACCAGCGCGGTGGAAACGCCGCCACCAGCGCCCTGAATGAGCACGGTGTCGCCTGCGACCAGGCCCGACTTCGTCGCCAGCATGCGGTAGGCCGTGAGCCACGCGGTCGGCAGGCACGCGGCCTGCTCCATGGTGAACCCTTCGGGCAGCGTCACCACGTTGCGTGAGGGAACGCTCACGTATTCGGCGAGAGTCCCCGGATGCACCTCAGACAGCAGACTGCGCTTGGGATCGAGGGTCTCGTCCCCACCTCCTGCGGCGGGATCCCCGATCACGGCGTGGACGATCACCTTCTCTCCCGAGTCGAGGGTCCCCGCGGCATCGCAGCCCAGGATCATCGGCAAGCGGTCAGGCGGCAGGCCTACGCCGCGCAGGCTCCACAGGTCATGGTGGTTGAGGCTGGCTGCGTCGACCTTGACGCGCACCCAGCCGTCGCGCATCTCCGGCTCGGGAAACTCACCCACGGTGAGGCCGTCGAGCGGAGCTTCGGGATGAATCGACGTGGCGGCAGCGGCGAGCATGGTGGTCCTCCTGGTCAGTGGTGCTCGAAGGGTGGCACGAAGCGGGCGACGATCTCGCGTAGGCCCCGGCGCAAGCCGGGATAACGGCTGGATGGGATGAGCTGGGTGAAGAACACCGCGGTGCACCGGCGCACCGGGTCGATGAGGAATGCCGTGCTGGCGTAGCCACCCCAGGCGTACTCGCCGCGGCTCGACGGCCAGTCGGTCACCGACGGATCGACGACGACCGACCCGCCCAGCCCAAAGCCGACGCCGTGCGTCGTCGACTCGGAGAAGGTCGGCTCGCCGCAGGCAGCGATGTCACCCGGCAGGTGATTGCGCTGCATCTGCGCTGCCGACGCCGAGGAGATGACGCGAGACCCATCTACCTCGCCCCCGCACAGGAGCATGGTGGCGAAGCGGGTGAAGTCCTCGGCGGTCGACAGCAGTCCCGCACCCCCCGACAGCGTCGTCACCTCCGTGCCTCCCGGATAGCCGACTCCCTCGGGGATCCGGGTGAAGCCGTCGCCTGCGGCCTGGTAGAGCGAGGCCAGCCGCTCCTGCTTGCCGGGGGACATGCGGAACGACGTGTCGATCATGCCCACAGGCTCGAGAACTCGGCGAGCAAGCACCTGATCGAGGGGTAACCCGTCCACGATCTCGAGTACTCGCCCCAGCACATCGAGCGAGACCGAGTAGTGCCAACGCTCCCCCGGCTCGAACAGCAGCGGGATCGCAGCGAGGCGATCGACGACCTCCGTCAGCGGCCCGTCGTCGACGCCGAAGTTGGTGGCCTTCTGGTCATACAGGCCCGACACGGCCCCGGGCTCGCCTCCGTAGGTGAGGCCGGAGGTGTGCGTGAGCAAGTGTCGGATGGTCATCTGCGAGCGGGCAGGTCGGGGCTCAAGTCGCGACGGATCAGTCGCGGCGTTGACCGAGAGTTCAGCGAAGGCAGGGATGAACTCCGACACGGGTTCATCAAGGCGCAGCAGGCCATCGTCGATCATCGACATCGCCGCAACCGCGGTCACGGGCTTGGTCATCGAGAAGATACGGAAGATCGTGTCGGCCTCGCACGGCACTTCGTCTTCGACGTTGGCTAGCCCTGCTGTGCGAGCGGCGAGAAGCGCGCCTTCCTGCGCGACGAGCGTGAGGGCACAGGGAAGCTGACCTCCCCCTACGTAGTGCGCGTGCCAGGAATCGATCGCCTCATCGAGGGCGTCGGACATCAGCCCAATTCCGCATCGAGAGGCAGGCCGCGCGCCAGTCGCTTCTGGGGGTCGAGGAAGGGAACGTCAACCACGGTGAAATCACCGGCGAGACCGCTCACCTCTACCACGTCGCCCGTCCATGGCCCGGGACGGTGGAAGAGCGCGTAGCCGATGCCGCTGCCCAGCGAGGGTGACCAGGCGCCAGCCTTGACGACGCCGACGTCCTCCCCACCGCATCTCAGGGTCGCACCCGGCACCGGGGTCCCGTCGCCCGTGATGCCGAAGAGCCGCTGGCCATGGTCGGCAGCCGCCAGGGCTTCGCAACCGACGAAGTCGCCCTTGCCAAAGTCGACGAAGGCTCCCAGGCCAGCGGCAAACGGGGTGACCGAGGGATCCATGTCGGTGCCGTTGTCGAGGATGCCGGCCTCGATGCGTCGGATTCCCATGCACTCCAGGCTCGACACCCGCATCTGGCTGGGGACTCCCGCAGCCATGAGCGCATCCCACAGGGCATCACGGTCGATGTCAGGGCCTGCGTAGACCTCGAATCCGAGCTCTCCGGTCCAGCCTGTGCGCGTGACGACGACCTGTTGGCCGCCGATCACGGTCGTGGCCGCTGCGAAGTAGGGGAAAGGCTCGGGTGCTGCACTGCCCGCCGCGGCGGCGAGGACATCGAGCGACCGAGGTCCTTGGACCTGGAGTACCCATACGTCGGGATCGCGGACGGCGACATCGAGACCTCGAGCATGGGCCCGCATCCAGCCCAGGAAGTCGCCGTTGGCCATGACGTACCAGAAGCGGTCGTCGGCCCATCGGATGAGGACCCCGTCCATGAGAATGCCACCGGCCTCGTCGCAGGCCAGGGCGTAGCGGGCCCGCCCCACAGGGATCTGCGCGACATCGCGGGTAAGCAGCAGGTTGAGCAGGCGGGTGGAATCGGGGCCGCTGATCTCGATGGGGTGCTCGGGGACGTCGAAGCACGTGACGTGCTGGCGAAGGTGCCAGTAG
>CAINGG010000382.1 GCA_903848435.1 uncultured Actinomycetes bacterium
GTAGTCGGCCCAGATGGCCGTCTCGTTCCAGGTCGGCGTCATCGCCACGTGACAGCCCACGAGGTCCTCGCGTGACAACGCCTCGATCCAGGTGAAGCCATCAGGGTTGGTCCACACGGGGTTGTAGACGCGCGTGAAGTAGGTGTCGAGCTTGCCACGGCCATCGAGCAGGAAGTGCGGAAGCAGGATCGACAGCTCGTTGGTGGACAGCGGGAACTCCTGCGGCCACAGGAGTTCGTTCCAGGAGTTGTGACCGCCCGGCATGTTGGGGCCGTGCGGGATGAACTTGTTCCAGCCATTGGGACTGGTGCCGCCCTTGGCGCCGATGCTGCCGGTGAGCACGGTGAGGAAGAACAGCGCACGCGCCACTGCCCAGCCGCCGCGGTTGCCGGCGGTCGCGGCGCGCCAGGTGTGGGCGGCGAGCTTGCCATTGCAGTTGGCCACGATCTCGGCCACGCGCTTGACCTGTGAGACGGGCACGCGGCACTCCTGTGCGGCGAACTCGAAGGTGTACTTCTGGTAGTCATCGGTCAGCGCCTTCTTGAACGCCTCGAAATCCTGCGGGTCGACGTCGGGGTGCAGGCGCTCGAGGTAGGTCTGCCAGTTGACCCAGCGCTTGATGTAGTCCCACGCCACCTGGTCGGTGCGCAGGATGTAGGCCGCGATCGCGAGCAGGAGGGCGGCCTCGGTGCCCGGCCACGGTGAGACGTGCTCATCGGCCTTGGCGGCCGTGTTGGACAGGCGCGGGTCGACCGAGATGAGCTTGGCACCGTGGTGCACCTGCGCCTCGATGATGCGCTGCGCGTGCGGATTGAAGTAGTGGCCCGACTCGAGGTGCGCCGACACCAGCAGGATGACGTTGGCATTGGCGTGGTCGGGTGAGGGCCGGTCGTAGCCGCCCCACATGGAGTAGCCGAACCGCGCACCGGCCGAGCAGATATTGGTGTGGGTGTTGTTGCCGTCGACGCCCCAGGCCAGGAGGACTCGCTCAATGAATCCGTCTTCGCCGTGGCGACCCACGTGGTACATAACCTCGTTGTTGCGGCCCTCCATGATGGCCTTGCGGATGCGCCCGCCGATGTCATCGAGTGCGTCATCCCACGAGACGCGCTCGAACTGTGCTGAGCCGCGTGGGCCGCTGCGCTTGAGCGGGTAGAGGATGCGCTCGGGGTCGCTCGTCTGGTTGATCGTGGCCGGGCCCTTGGCGCAGTTGCGTCCGCGCGAACCCGGATGGGCCGGGTTGCCCTCGATCTTGACGACCTCCTTGGTCTCCTTGTCGACGAAGGCCAGCAGGCCACACGCGGACTCGCAGTTGAAGCATGTCGTCGGCACGAGCATGTAGTGGTGCTCGACCTTCTTGGGATGCGCCTTGGCGTCGTACATGACGACGTCGTCCCAGGTTTCGACCGGCGGGTAGTTGGACAGGGCCCCGCGCGTGCGCTGACCGAAAGCCTCGGGACGCTCGGTGATGGTCATGTCGCTCCTTCAGGACAGCGGGACGTCTTGGCCGGCCTTGATGTAGACCGACTCGTAGATGAGCAATGACGCCTGCGCGATGAGGCCCCCGAGGACCGCGAGCAGGAGTGGTGCCCCGAGCGCACCGGCGAGCGCGAGGGCGAGGACGACGATCGAGAGGCCGATCGCGCCGCCCCAGAACGAGGTCTTGTAGCGGCCGTGCGTGATCATGTGCGCTGCCACGGCGGCATTGCGCGTGGAGTGCCGTCCGCCGTACTCCACGGCCAGGATGAGCAGGTTGGCCGCGGTGCCGATGGCCAGGGCCCAGGCGAGCCAGCGCATGGCCTCGGCACCAGGGTCGGCGACGAGGCCGGCGATGAGCAGCACGCCAGCGCCGGCCATGACCGCCTGCGCCTGCAAGTGCCAGAAGAGCACGGGGGACTGCCACAGGTCGCGCCCTTCGGCCTGGCCGAAGAGGAACGCGGTGTATCCGGCTGTCATGACGGCGGCGGGGATAGCCGGCCAGGCCAGGATGGTGATGGCCGAGGAGAAGTCGGCCAGGCCCAGCAGGCCCGCAGCGCCGGCGAGGAACCACAGGCCCGTGATGGCGGCGTACAGGCCGAGGAAGATGCCGCCGATT
Organism: uncultured Actinomycetes bacterium; assembly: GCA_903848435.1. Lineage (GTDB taxonomy): Bacteria > Actinomycetota > Actinomycetes > S36-B12 > S36-B12 > Mxb001. The sequence goes on from CAINGG010000382.1 coordinate 2,096, forward strand.
GCCAGCCATGACTTGCGCTGGATCATCCACGGCATCAGCAAGAAGACGAATCGCTTGGGCTGCTTGAGGTCCCAGATGAGCAGGACGGCCGTGATGAGGAGGAAGAGCGCGGCGATGAGTGGCGCAGCGGTGGTGACAAGGGACGTGCTGTTGCCGCTCAGGAGGATGAGCAGTGCTGCCAGCGCCCCGGCTCCGGCGCCGACCGACTTGGTCCACAGGTAGGTCCAGACCTTCCAGCCCCATGGACGGGGGTGGGAGGTGTTGAGGGTCGTCCGGGCGTTGGTGATGGGGTCGCCGGGCAGGTCGGCCGCGGTCTGCAGGCGCAGCACGTCGGGCTCGGCCCACAGGTAGGTCTGGTCGACGGGGGCCACCAGCGGATCGAGCGTGGCCTTGTCGGCCCCGACGTAGAAGACGTTGGGGCTGGTGTTCTGCTCGGGGGCGCGCACGCTGACCGGCTCGATGCTGATGAACTTGCGAATCCCGCTGCCCGGATCGTCAAGGTCGCCCACCCAGATCGACTCGGTCGGGCACACCTGGACGCAGGCTGGCTCGAGCCCCTGGTCGATGCGGTGCGCGCAGAAGTTGCACTTGGCGGCGGTGTGGGTCTCCTCGTCAATGTAGATCGCGTCGTAGGGGCACGCCTGCATGCAGCTCTTGCAGCCGATGCATCGATCGCGATCAAAGTCGACGATTCCGTCGTCGCGCTTGAAGAGGGATTGGGTGGGGCAGATGGTGACGCACGGCGCGTCAGTGCAGTGATTGCATCGCAGAACCGCCATCTCGCGGGTGGCGTTGGGGAAGGTGCCCTTGTCTACGTACTTCACCCACGTGCGGAACTGCCCGACCGGGACCTCGTGCTCGGTCTTGCAGGCGACCGTGCACGCGTGGCATCCAATGCACGTGCGTTGGTCAATGGCAAAGCCGTAGCGCACCCGTCCTCACTTCTTCCGGATCCAAAATCTCAGGACGCCGTCGGCCTCCTGAGATTCGACCAGCTCATTGCCCGTCTGGCTGGTCCAGGCGGGGATGTCGGAGCGGGCACCGTTGTCGGTGGCCTCCACGAGCATGATCTGCCCGCTGTCGATGTCCTTGATCCCCTTGGCTGTCATGAGAACAGGCATCGGGCAGCTCTGCCCCTTGGCATCGACGGTCTTGGCGGCATCAGGCATGTCTGTGTCCTATCAGGTCGAAAAAGCGGAAATCAGATGAAGAGGTTGATGTCGGACTTGGCCATCTTCTGGAGGGCCGTGGCGGCGCCGACCGGCTCGCCGAGGCCGTCCACCATCTGCTCGGGCTTGATGCCGAGCAAGTCCATGGTCATCTGGCAGGGCCAGAGGTTGACGTTCATCTCCTGGCAGATGGCGAAGAGGTCCTCGGGCGGCAGGAGCTTGTTCTTCTCCGCAACTTTGCGCATCATCCAGGCGCCAGAGCCACCCATGTTGAGCTTGGAGAGCTTGGCCTTCTTGAAGCCGGGGGCGTTCATGCCGGCAAGGGCCTTGGTCATCGCGTCGTATCCGGTGATGCGCACGTCGTCCTTCACCAGTGGGAACAGGCCCCAGAAGGTGAAGAAGACGGTGACATCCATGCCTGAGGCCGCTCCGGTCGAGGCCAGGATGAACGTCGGCCAGAGCTTGTCGAGGTCACCGCTCCAGGCGATGATCGTCATGGAGTCCGGCGTGTCGAGCGAATCGTCGTTGCTCATGGGCCCTCCTCGGGTGATGTGGCTGCCAGCGACGCTACGGCTCCGCGGCAGTCGGGGCAAGAATCGGCAGGAAAGTTGGTCAAATCCCTTCTCCTACAGCTTTGGGCACATTAGCGTCTGCGCATATGGTTGTCCGGGAATCAGGAAAACCGGACTCCGGATCTGGCCAAGGAGGCCCGGATCCCGCCAAGGAGGCATCGTGGCCCGTTCGATTACCCCGGCCGAGCTCTACGAGGGCATTGCCACCGGGTCGATCCCCTTCATCCTCGACGTCCGCAACCAGGATGACTTCGCCCAGTGGCAGATCGAGGGCACAAAGCCAGTCCCCACGAAGAACGTGCCCATCTGGGTCGCCATGGAGGAGGCCGAGCAGGTCGCCCAGGACATCCCGGACGGCACGGTGGTCATCTGCGCGCATGGCAACGGCAGCGGCCTCTTCCTTGACACGCTCGCCGAGGAGGGTCGCGCGGCGATCAACCTCGAGGGCGGCACTGCCGCGTGGGCCGAACTCCTGGTCACGCGGCCGATCGAGGAGCTTCCGGACGGCATGGTGGGTTGGCAGATCCTGCGCCCCGCCAAGGCGTGCCTGTCCTATGTGCTCGGCGTTCCCGGTCAAGGCTGCATCGTGGTGGACCCCGCGAGGTTCCCGGACACCTACTTGCGGCTCGCCGACGAGCACGCCATGCCGATCCGCCACGTCATCGACACCCATATCCATGCCGATCACATCTCCGGCGGCCCTGCCCTAGCCGAGTCACTCGGGGTGCCGTACCACGTGCCTGTCGAGGACGCCGGGAGTGGATCTCCGTTCGCCAACCAGCCACTCGAGGACGGCGAACTCATCGATCTCGGCGGAGCGAGTCTGGAGATCCTCGCCATCAAGATGCCCGGTCACACTCCGGGCAGCACATGTGTGAGCCTCCCCGGACACGTCATCTTGACCGGCGACACCGTCTTCGTGCGCGGCCTCGGCCGACCGGACCTCACCGGCAAGGCCGCTGATCTGGCGCGCGAACTGTTCCACACGATCCACCACCGGTTGGCTCCGCTCGACCGTCGCACGGTGGTCATGCCAGCTCACTGGACGTTGATGGAGGAAATCGGGGGCGACGGGATGGTGAAGACGACGTTGCGCGATGTCTTCGCGTCGGCGCTCGTCTCGGAGGCCGATATGGCGTCCTTCATCGAGGAGGTCGTGACCAGCCTGCCGTCGGCTCCGGACTTCTACGACACCATCCGGCTCATCAACTCGGGCAGGCCAGCCACGGCCGAGGAGATCGAGACCTTGGAAATCGGCAAGAATCAGTGTGCGGCGTCCACCAGCCTGTGATCCGGTGTACGCCTGTGAGAGGCTGAAGCAACCCCTAGCTAGAAGGTAGGTTCGATGAAGAAGTCGATCACCCTTGCGTCGGCGGCCGCAGCTGTCGCCGGCCTGACCCTGGCCCTCGTGCCGGCGCTGCCGGCCGCGGCGGCCGACCCCCAGCCCTGCGCCAACATGGGCGGCAACGTCACCATCCTCAACACCGCCACACCGACCTGCACCCTTCTTTACACGTCGGGGTCGGCTTCCATCCTGCTTCCCGCAGACACGCCCCGCGTGGTCTACGGCGTGGTCAACATGGTGTCGCCGGGCGTCGCACCCAAGACCCTGACGACGCAGGAGGGCAAGACGATGGACCTCAATCCCACCGAGGGCAAGCGCTGGCTCTCGGTCGGGCCGACCAGGGCTTCGCAGATCATTGTCGAGGCGGTCATCGTCAACAACAAGATCGGCAAGACCTACCCCTACCTGTTCATCACCGATGACGCGATCACCGACCGCTTCTCCGGCCAAACCTTCATCGGCAAGACCAACAACGACGCGGGGTCCAAGGGCAAGATCAGCATCTGGACTCGCATCGACTGGGCGGGCGGCCTGTCGGACAACGGCGGTCTGCGCGGCACGATCACCAATTACAAGAAGAACGTCCTCGAGCAGGGTGAGTGCAAGCCCGCCATGGTCAAGCAGCACAAGGACATGGTGCTGCAGCGCTTCGGTCAGAAGGGCAAGCTCGACATGCTCTGGCAGCCGGGCATCTACCAGGGCCAGGACTCACTGCTGAGCATCAAGACGGAGACGTCCGCGGTCTTCACGCGTCCGGCCCCCACCGCGCTCCTCCTGACGCAGAAGCTGTGGAAGCCCATCACCAAGGGCAAGATCAACTTCACCCTGGCCGGCTCCAATGCTGGGCTGTCGAAGATCTTCGTCTACACCATCCGCAGCAGCAGCGCCGCGAAGACCTGCTCGCTGAAGCCGTAATCGATCGATAGGCAGGCACATGGACCGCGAGACCGCGCTGGAGATACATGAGCTCCACGCTCGCCTGTGCAAGGCAATCGCGGATCCCAAGCGCCTGCTCATCATCAACGAACTGCGTGACGGACCCCTGACGGTCGGCGAGTTGGCCGACGCCCTGGAGATCGGTCAGTCGAACTGCTCCCAGCATCTCGCGATCCTGCGAGAGCGCGGAGTGGTCGATGCCGACCGTCAGGGTCCGCACGTGCTGTATTCGCTGCGCAGCGAGAAGGTCCTGGCGGCCATCGATCTCCTGCGCGAGTTCATGGCCGAGGAGCTCGGCACCAGAAGTCGCATCGGCCGCGCCGCCACCCGTGCCCCGCGCGCCCTCGCCCGTCGCTAGTCGGCCGACCCACTGCAGTCAGCAAGCGTCAGGATTCGATCCGCCGCGAGCTCGGCCTCCGCATGGTCGTGGGTGACGTGCAGGGCCGGTATCCCCTGGGCATGCAGGAGATCACGGACGTCTGCCGCAAGGCGATCTCGCAGATCTCTGTCGAGCGAGCCGAAGGGCTCATCGAGCAAGAGCAGGCGTGGCGACGGTGCCAGTGCCCGGGCGAGCGCGACGCGCTGTGCTTCCCCTCCTGAGAGTGTCGCCACGTCTCGGGACTCGAACCCGCTCAAGCCCACGAGATCAAGCAACTCCGCGATGCGCTCGCGCCGCAGCGTCGTGGGAGTGCGCGAGTGCTCGAGTCCGAACGAGATGTTGCCCGCCACATCGCGGTGTGGGAAAAGCAGCGGATCCTGGAAGACCAGACCGATACGCCGCAGGTGCGCGGGCGTCCCCGTGATGTCCTCGTCGTTCCACAGGATGCGTCCGGTATCGGGCACCTGTACCCCCGCGATGCAGCGCAGCAGCGAACTCTTGCCCGATCCGCTCGGCCCCAGCAGGGCGACGATCTCCGTCGGCTGCACCGAGATGCCGACACCGGCAAGGAGAGTCCGGCCGCCGTAGTTGATGCCAAGGTCCTCGACTCGCAATCCCGGGGTGCTGGTCACCAGCCACCTCCCCGCCGCGGACGCAATCGCTCGCCGAGAGCGACGATCACGACGGTCATGGCAACGAGGATGACCGACAGAGCGGCCGCCTGCCCGACATTGGCCTCTCCGGGGCGTCCGAGTAGCCGCACGACCTGGACGGGAATAGTCGGGGTGTCCAGGCGCACGAGGAAGGCAGTAGCGCCGAACTCACCCAGCGATACCGCGCATGCCAGGGCCGCGGCCAGGCCGAGGGCTTTCGCGGTGGCGGCGCCCTCCGTAGCGAGCCAGGCGCGAATGGGCGGCGCGCCCAATGTCGCGGCGACGTCGCGCATGCGCGGATCGAAGGACCGAAGGATCGGCAGTAGTACGCGCACGACGATCGGCAGTGCGACAAGCGCCTGGCCCAGCGGCACTAGGAGCCACCAGCCGCGTAGGTCGACCGGCCCGCGGAGCGAACCCAGCAGCAGGCCCAGGCCGATGGTGACCGCGGAGACGCCGAGCGGCAGCGTGACGAGCGCGTCGATCCAGGTACCTCGCCGTCGTGCGGCCTGGATGCCGATGCAGGCCAAGAGGCCCAGGCCGACAGACACCAGGGTCGCTATCGCTGCGTAGCGCAGGGACAGCTGGACGGAATGCAGGAGCGGTACCGACCGCGACGTGCTGTCGGCCGACTGCACGACCTGCGCATACCACTCCGCGCCCCATCCATCTCCCACGCGTAGCGAGCGCACCAGCAGGGCAAGGAGAGGAACGACGATGAGCGCGGCCAGGGAGTAGGTCCACGCGACGCACGAGATGGCGAGCCCGCCGCGGGCGGTTCGGCGCGCGTCTCCATGCTGCAGGCGCTGGCGAACGGCGAGGCGTTCCTGCTGGCGACTGGAGATCACGACGGCACCGACGACGACGAGCAACTGCAGCAGTGCCAGCGTCGCGGCGCCCGTGAGATCGAGTCGTTGCACCGCCCGCTGGTAGATCTCGACCTCGATGGTCGGTAGCGCGGGATCGCCGAGCACGAGAACCACGCCGAAGGAGGTGAAGCAGAAGAGGAAGGCGAGCACGGCGGAGGCCGTGATCGCCGGTCGGATGAGCGGCAGGGTCACCCGGTGGAAGGCCTGCCATGGCGGCAGGCCCAGCGACGCGGCGACGTCGTCGAAGCGGGGGTCGACCTTCTCCCAGAGGCCCGAGACAACGCGAACGACCAGGCCCACGTTGAAAAAGACGTGCGCGATCACGATGGCCGCGGTCGTGCCCGGGAAGGGCAGCAGCTCGCGGAAGGCGAGGCCGACCACGACCGTCGGGAGGATGAAGGGCACCGTGATGACGGCGAGCAGCGTCCGTCGCAGCGGTAGGCGCAGCCGGGACACCGCGAAGGCGACGGGAAGCGCCAGCGCGAGTGAGAGAAGCGTGCTGATGATCGCCTGCGCGGTCGTGTAGGCCAGGATCCGCCAGGTCGATGCCGAGCCGAGCACCTCCAGCGACCCGCGGCCGATGCCGGTGATGAGGACCATGGCCACGGGCCACGCCACCAGCACGGCGATGAAGGCCAGCGGCGCGACCGCCGCCCAGCGCGCCCTCACCGCAGCACGATCTCGTTCCACTGCGCGATCCAGGCGTCGCGGCCGTCAGCGACCTCATCGGGCGAAAGTTCCAATGGCGTGGCGGGTCGCGTGACGAACTGCGTGAACACCTCGGGGAGTGCCACTCCTTGGCGCGCGGGAAAGACGAACATCGACAGCGGAATATCGGCCTGCACCTCGGGGGAAAGCAGCCAGTCCACGACGGTGCGGGCGGCCTGCGGCTGCGGCGTACCCGCCAGCACGCCAGCGAACTCGACCTGGCGGTAGCAGCCGTCGGTCATCACCGATGTCGACGGCTGGGCCGGCTTGGGCTCAGCGGCGTAGACGATCTCGGCCGGTGGGCTCGTGGAGTACGAGACGACGAGCGGCCGGTCGCCGCCTCCGCCTCCCGCGGTGAACTCTCCGAGGTAGGCCTCGGACCAGCCGTTGACCACGCGCACGTCGTTGGCGCGCAAGGACTCCCAGTACGCCGGCCAGGCCTCGCCGTAGCGGGCGATGGTGGCGAGCAGGAAGGCAAGGCCAGGACTCGAGGTGGCGGGGTTCTGCACGACGAGCAGTCCGCGATAGTCGGACTTGGTCAGGTCGTCGAGGGTTGCGGGAGCCGGGATCCCGCGCTCGGCAAACCAGCCGTCATCGATGTTGACGCACACGTCACCGTCGTCGACCGGCGTGACGATTCCCTGGCCGAGGTCAGCGAGCTCGGGGCGGATCCGCGATGCCTCGCTGCCGGCATAGGGGTCGAAGACGCCCGCATCGAGCGCGCGCGTGAGCAGGGTGGAGTCGATGCCGAAGAGCACGTCTCCGTCCGGCTTGCCCGCGGCCAGGACGGCGCGATTGACGACCTCGCCCGCGTCGCCGCCGGCGACGATCTGCAGGTCGATGCCGCTCGATGCCTCGAAGTCGGCGATGACCGCGTCGCTGAGCGCGAAGGAGTCGTGCGTGAGCAATCGCACGGTGACGGGCCCGCTGCCGCCGGCTTGGCCGCTCGGGGCGGGTGGCGCTGACGTGCATGCTGCGAGCGTCGCGATGCCGACCACGACGCCGATGATGCTGACGGAACGCACCGACCTCTCCCTCCGCTGGCATTACCCAGTTCAGGTTCGAAAGGGTCGGTGGCGGCAGCCACCCTCTCAGCCCGACGGTCCTTCGAGCTCCCCTGGTGAGCCCAGCATAGGCGCGCAGCGCATGCCGGTCGCGCCGGGCAGTGGCAGGGTGGGGCCATGTCGGAAATCCAGGATCGGTCCATCGTCGTTGTCGGTGCGTCAGGAGGCCTGGGTGCGCCCCTGGCTGCCCTGCTGGCCACATTGGGAGCACGGCTCACGCTGGTCGGACGCGATGAGTCGCGCCTGCGCGCCGTTGGCGTGGACGGAGAGGTGGTGGCCGTCGACGTGCGCAAGTCGGCGAGTGCGCAGGCCATCGTCGATGCGGCGCGCCGTGCCTACGGCGGCATCGACGGCATCGTCAACGTTGCCGGGGCCGTGGCCTTCGGGTCGGTTGAGGACCTCTCCGACGAGGTGCTCATCGACCTGTTCACCCTCGACACCCTTGCTCCGATTCGACTGCTTCGTGTCGCACTGCCGTCCTTGCGCGAGTCGGCGGCCGCCGGTCGCGATCCCTTCGTCATGCACGTGTCGGCGATCGTCGCCGAACAGCCGATGCCGGGCATGGCCGGCTATTCCGCCGCCAAGGCCGCACTCATGGCCTATGACGCGGCCGCCGCGAGGGAGTTGCGGCGCGAAGGGATCCGCCTGATCGATGCGCGTCCCCCGCACACCGAGACCGGCCTGGCCACCCGTCCGCTCGCCGGGCAGGCGCCCAAGATGCCGCAGGGCCTGACGCCGGAGTCCGTGGCACAGCGCCTGGTCGACGCGATCGTCAGCGGCGAGAAGGACCTGGCGAGCGGGGCCTTCGGCTAGGCGCGAGCGCGCAGGGCGGCAACGGCCTCGAGGAGCCGCTTCTCTGAGACGGGCCGACTGGTGCCGAGGTCCTGGGCCCACAGGCTCACGCGGAGTTCGTCGATCCCCTCGCTGATGACCGTCGCATCGACGCTCTCCTGCAGATGCGGGGGCAGTGCGTGAAGGGCGTCCTCGACGCGGTGCACCTGCTCCATGCGCAGAAGGTCGCGGGCCGGATCGGCGGGCAATCGCTCAAGCCGACGTTCCACTGCGCGCAGGTAGCGACGCGCATCGGCCAGGCCGGCCCGGCCCCTGTCGAGGATGAAACCTGGCCGCACCAGGTCGGCTACCTGCTGTCGCATGTCGTCGACTGCGGCGCGAAGGAGCGGCTGTGTCGTGGCATCCAGCGTCGCCGTCACCGCCCACCAGGTGTCGAGCAAGGGAGCGAGGTCGTCGAGCAGGCGCTGCACGCGCGACACCTGCGAGCGCCGGAACCCTTGCGCCAAGCCGGCGAACTCCTCCTCCGACCACGGAACTCCGCCGGCCTCGGCGATCACCTCCAGCGCTGCCGCCTCGGCGCACTCGTCGAGCAGGGCCCGCACCGAGCCCTGCGGGTTGCGGGCGAGAAGAAGCTTCTGCTCGGTGGCCAATCGCAAGGCCTGGGCGCGCAGCGGCTCGCGCAGCCGCAGGAGCCGCGCGGTGCCCCGGGGCATGGCCGCGTCCTGTTGCTCGCGCGTGGGAAGCACCGTCAGCGCCACCGACCCGTCGGCCCGCGCGACCAGGCTGGGGTACGCCGTTACCGAGTGGCCATCGCGCATGACCGTGACCTCGCTGTCGACTCCCGGCCAGTCGGCGAGTGCTTCCTGTGCGAGCTCAGGCATGGCTGCGCGCACCGCGGCCGCCGACGTGCTGGCCCATCCCGTGCGCAGTAGCGCGAGGTCGCGTCCGTAGGCGAGCTCGGTGCCGTCCTCGCCGATCACGGCAATACCGACGCGAAGGTGCGTGGGCACGGCCGTGGTGTCCCAGCTGCGCGCTTCGACGTCCTCGCCGGTGAGTTCCCGCACGGCGCGGCGCAGGCCCGAACCGAGCGGTTCGGCTCGCGACGCCGCCTCGCGAACCATGGGAAGCAGCCGCTCGGCCAGGTTCGGCGCCGGACCGAGCGATGTGCGCGTGCGCTTGGGCAGCGCACGCACCAGGGCGGCAATGAGGTCGGCTCGCCAGCCGGGCACCTGCCACGCAAACGCATCGTCGGGTAGTGCGGGGAGCAGGGACACCGGCACTCGCACGGTGACGCCGTCGCGGGGATCGGACGGGTCGAAGCGATAGGCGAGGTCGAGCTCGGCATCGATGCCTGCGATCGGCGGCCAGGTGGTGGGGAAGTCGTCCTCGGCGGCCAGTCGCTCCGCCTCGGCGATCAGGTCCGCGGGCAGGTCGAGTGCATGGGGCGAGTGCTCGCGCTCGCGTCGCCACCAGGCGTCGAAGGAACGACCGCTGGTCACTTGCTCCGGGATCCGCGCACTGTAGAACCGGATGAGCATCTGCTCGTCGATGACCTCATCACGGGCGCGGGCTCGATCAAGTCGGTCGCGAACATCGAGCAGTAACTCGTCATTAGCCGCAAGTTCCGCATGGCGATGCTCCCAGTCACCGCGTGCGAGCGCATGACGGATGAACCACTCATGTGCCGCGCGCTTGTCGAGGCGCGCCAGGGGGATGCGGCGATCGGTGACCAGCGGCAGGCCGTAGAGCGTCACTCTCTCCACGACGACCGCTTCGCTGCGCGATCGTGACCACAGCGGATCGGAGTGCGAGCGCTGGGCGAGTGGGCCCGCCAGCCGCTCCACCCAGGCCGGATCGATAGCGGCCGCCATGCGTCCCCAGAGCCGCGAGGTCTCGACGATCTCGGCGGCGAGCACCCAATCCGGAGTCGTCCGAGCGAGGACGGAGCCGGGCCAGAGGGCGAAGCGCGTCTGGCGGGCACCGAGGTATTCGCGCATCCGGCGTCCGCGGCCAGCCCGCGCATCCGGCTGCTTAACGCGCGGCTCGAGCATGCCGATGTGGGAGAGGAGCCCGGCCAGCATGGCCCGATGGATCGCGTCGCTGTCGCGGGTCGTCGTGTCCTTCGCGGCTGAGCGCTTGACGCCCACGGATGAGCGCACCTGTGCGACGAGGTCCTGCCACTCGCGCACCCGCAGGTAGTGCAGGAACTCATCGCGGCACAGGGCGCGGAACTTCGTCGACGACAGGGCCGACTGGCGCTCGGTCAGGTAGTCCCACAGGTTCAGCAGCGTGAGCAGGTCGGAGGTGGGGTCGATGAAGCGCGCGTGCGCTGCGTCGGCGAGGCCAGCTCGGTCGTCGGGGCGCTCGCGAGGATCGCGAATGGTGAGTCCAGCCGCGATGACGATCACGTCGTCGACACAGCCCTCCGACTCCGCGGCGAGCACCATGCGACCCAGTCGCGGGTCGAGCGGAATGCTCGCAAGTGCCCGGCCGATGCGGGTCACGCGATTGCCGACGGGCGCGCTCTCGCCGCGTCGCTGGGGTCGCAGCGCCCCGATCTCCTCGAGTACGGCGATGCCCGCAGCGATGGCGCGACGGTCGGGGGCATCGATGAAGGGGAAGTCTTCGATGTCGCCCAGGCCCAGGGTCGCCATCTGCAAGATCACCGACGCGAGGTTGGTGCGCAGGATCTCCGGCTCGGTGAATTCGGAGCGGGCGAGGTAATCCGCCTCGGCGTACAGCCGAATGCAGATGCCGTCGGCGATGCGGCCGCACCGCCCGGCCCGCTGAGCTGCGCTTGCGCGGGAGATCGGCTCGATAGGCAGGCGCTGGATCTTGAGGCGCGTGCTGTAGCGCGAGATACGCGCAGAGATCGAAGAGCGTCGTGTAGGGAA
>CAINGG010000383.1 GCA_903848435.1 uncultured Actinomycetes bacterium
CGGCATCGGCTCGGTCGAACACCGCATGGACCTGATCTACCAAGGCGTCGTCGAGGGCAAGCTGTCCGTCGAGCGCTGGGTCGAGCTGTGCTCGACGACTCCGGCCCGCATGTTCGGTCTCTACCCTCGCAAGGGCGTCATCGCGCCGGGTTCGGATGCCGACATCGTCGTCTACGACCCCCAGGGGCATACCAGCATCGGGGTCGACAAGACCCACCACATGAACATGGACCACAGCGCGTGGGAAGGGTTCGAGATCGACGGCCACGTCGATGTCGTGCTGTCGCGAGGCGAGGTCCTCGTCGACGATCAGGGCTTCCACGGCACCAAGGGCCGCGGTCGGTTCCTCAAGCGCGATCTCTCGCAGTACCTCATCTGATCGGCACACACCACAACGGAAGCGGAGCACGACGTGTACACGATTGATCACTGGATCGACGGCCGCAGGGCACCCTCGTCGTCGGGACGCACCGGGCCGGTCTTCAACCCCGCGACCGGCCAGCAGCAGGCCGAGGTCGCCCTTGCCTCTGTCGCCGAGGTCGACGCCGCGGTGGCGTCGGCCAAGGCCGCCTTCGCCACCTGGCGCTCATCGTCGCTCGGACGCCGTTCCGAGATCCTCTTCGCGTTCCGCCAGCAGGTCTACGCGCGTCGCGCCGAGATCGCCAACCTGATCTCGCAGGAGCACGGCAAGGTCCCCTCGGATGCCGCTGGCGAGCTTGCACGCGGACTCGAAAACATCGAGTTCGCATGTGGCATCCCGCAGATGCTCAAGGGCTCCTACAGCGAGCAGGTGTCCACGGGTGTCGACGTGTACTCCATCAAGCAGCCGCTCGGCGTGGTGGCCGGCATTACGCCGTTCAACTTCCCGGCCATGGTGCCGATGTGGATGTTTGCCAACGCCATCGCGACAGGCAACACCTTCGTGCTCAAGCCGAGCGAGAAGGATCCGTCCGTATCGCTGCTCATCGCCGAGATGCTGGCTGATTGCGGCCTGCCCGAGGGCGTGTTCAACGTCGTCCACGGCGACAAGGTCGCTGTCGATCGGATCCTCGAGCACCCCGACGTCCAAGCGGTGAGCTTCGTCGGGTCCACCCCGATCGCCAAGTACATCTACTCGACGGGCACGGCCAATGGCAAGCGCGTGCAGGCGCTTGGCGGCGCCAAGAATCACATGATCGTGCTGCCCGATGCGGACATCGACATGGCCGCTGATGCGGCGGTGAGCGCGGGCTACGGCTCGGCGGGCGAGCGCTGCATGGCCATTTCCGTCGTGGTCGCCGTCGGCGACGCTGGCGACCGGCTGGTCGATGCCATCGCGGCCCGGCTGCCCAAGGTCAAGGTCGGCCCGGGCACCGACCCCGATGCCGAGATGGGGCCGCTGATCACGGGCGAGCATCGCGACAAGGTCGCGTCGTACCTCGCCGGTGCGGCAGGCGAGGGGGCCACGGTCGTCGTCGACGGCCGAGAGGCCGACCTGCCCGAGCAGGGGTTCTTCCTGGGCGTCTCACTCGTCGACCAAGTCAAGCCCGGCATGAAGGTCTACGACGACGAGATCTTCGGACCGGTCCTGTCCGTGGTGCGCGTCGATACCTACGAGGAGGCCGTGCAGCTCATCAACGACCACCAGTTCGGCAACGGCACCGCGATCTTCACGCGCGACGGTGGTGCAGCGCGTCAATTCCAGTTCGATATCCAGGTAGGCATGGTCGGCATCAACGTGCCGATTCCCGTTCCGGTGGCCTACTACAGCTTCGGGGGCTGGAAGGCCTCGATCTTCGGCGACGCCAACATGTACGGCCCGGCGGGCGTCGAGTTCTACACGCGCACCAAGACGATCACCTCACGCTGGCCCGATCCGTCGACGTCCTCGGTCGACCTCGGCTTTCCTCGCACCCGCTGACCGAAAGGCCCTCCATGGACATCGGCGTCGTCCTGCAGTGCACGCCACCGGCTTCACGGGTCGTCGACCTGGCGAAGAAGGCAGAGACCTTCGGCCTGGACTACGTGTGGACCTTCGACTCTCACATCCTGTGGGAGGAGCCGTACGTCATTTACTCGCGCATCCTCGACGAGACGCGCCGCGTCAAGGTCGGCCCCATGGTCACCAACCCGGCCACGCGCGATCTCACGGTGACCGCCTCGGTCTTCGCAACCCTCAACGAGATGTACGGCTCACGCACCGTCATCGGCATCGGCCGCGGTGATTCCGCCGTGCGGGTGACCAACGGGAAGCCCACGAGCGTCGCCGAGCTCCGAGACGCCGTGGTCCTGCTGCGGGACATGACCAACGGACGGGCCGTCGACTACAAGGGCAGTTCGATCCGCCTGCCCTGGGCCAAGGACGCCGGCACGGAGGTGTTCGTCGCGGCCTACGGCCCCAAGGTCCTCGCGCTGACGGGCGAGGTGGGCGACGGTTTCATCCTGCAGCTCGCCGACCCCCAGATCGCCGCGTGGACCATCGAAGCCGTGCGCAACGCGGCTGCGTCAGTCGGGCGCAACCCCGATGACGTCTACATCTGCGTCGCAGCACCGGCCTATGTCACCGACAACATCGAGCATGCTCGCAATCAACTTCGCTGGTTCGGCGGCATGGTCGGCAATCACGTCGCCGACATCGTCGAGCGCTACGGCGAGGGTGGCGGCGTACCCCAGGCGCTGACCGACTACATCAAGGGGCGCCAGGGCTACGACTACAACCAGCATGGCCGCGCGGGCAACACCCATGCCGACTTCGTCCCCGACGAGATCATTGATCGCTTCTGCATCATCGGACCTGTCGAGGAGCACATCCGCCGTCTGGAGGAACTCAAGGCCCTGGGCGTGGATCAGTTCGCGATCTATCTCCAGCACGACGACAAGGACCGCACGCTGACCGAATACGGGGAGCGCATCATTCCTGCCATCCAGGACACCGTGCTGGCGAAGAGCTGACGTGGCCTCTCGATCATCCACCGTGGCCTCGCGCGTCAAGCGCGGGGCGATATCGCTGGGCTGGGCGCTCGGTGGCGTGGTCATCGCGATCCTGCTGTGGGAGGGCGTCAAGGTGCTGGGTGGC
>CAINGG010000384.1 GCA_903848435.1 uncultured Actinomycetes bacterium
CGCCAGGCCATGACCAGCAGGATGATCGGGACGAGGAGGTCGAAAGCGCCGACGAGGTACGACGAGACGGTGCCGAGTCCGACCGTGAACCAGCCGTCGACGCCGAACCACCCCGCGGCGGCAACGATGACCGCGAGAGCCACGAAGAGAAGGCCCAGCCCGTCGCGACGGTGGACGTCGTCCAGGTCGCGGGCATCAGAGCCGATTCGCCGGGCCGCGCCGCCGATGGCCCCGGCGATACCCAGCCAGACGGCACGCAGGGCTCGGCCGCAGGCCGCGACCAGTCGAGCGAACGGGCCCGGACCGGACCGGGGCGCCGGGCGGCGGGCGGTCGCGCTGCGTGCTGCCGGCTTGGCCTTGGGCTTGGGCTTGGGCCTGGGCTTGGGCCCGGCCTTCGGGGCGGGACGAGCGGCGCTACGGCTACTACTGCGCGTGGGCGCGCTGGAACGACTCGCCATGTCCCGAGGGTACCCTCCAGTAACACGTTCACCGTGGGTCACACGCGGCACGCGTGTCGCTTCCTAGGCCTCCACGACCACGGGGATGATCATGGGCCGGCGCCGGTGCGTCTGGGAGACCCAGCGACCGACCACCCGGCGGACCCGCTGCTGGAGCTGGCGGGCATCGACCACCCCGTCGGCGAGGGCCTGCTCGAGCTCACGTCGCACCTCGTCGCGGACCGGCTTGAGGACCTCGGGGTCCTCGTGGAAGCCCCGCGCCTCGATCTCGGGACCGGCCACGACCTTGCCCTCGATGATGTCGACCGCCGCGAAGATCGAGATGAACCCTTCCTCGCCGAGCACGCGCCGATCGGTCAACGCCGCCTCGGTAATGTCGCCCACGCTCGCGCCGTCGACGAAGACGTAGCCCACGGGCACCGCCCCCACGATCGAGGCGACCCCGTCGACGAGATCGACCACCACGCCATCCTCGGCGAGCACGATGCGATCTGTGGGGACTCCGGTGCGCGCAGCGAGAGCCGCATTGGCGCGCAGGTGCCGCCACTCTCCGTGGACCGGCATGACATTGCGCGGCTTGACGATGTTGTAGACCCAGAGCAACTCGCCGGCTGATGCGTGGCCGGACACGTGAACGAGCGCGTTGCCGCGGTGGATGACCGTGGCACCCGAGCGTGCCAGCCCGTTGATCACGCGATTGACCGCGTTTTCATTGCCCGGGATCAGCGACGACGCGAGGATGACGGTGTCGTCGGGGCCGATCTTGATGTTGTGGTCGTTGTTGGCGATGCGCGACAGCACCGCCATAGGCTCGCCCTGCGAGCCTGTGCAGACGAGCACGGCCTCGTCGTCAGGAAGCTCGGAGAGCTCGTCGGTCGAGACCACGACGCCGGCCGGAATCGTCAGGTAGCCCAGATCGCGGGCGACGTTCATGTTGCGCACCATCGAGCGCCCGACGAAAGCCACCTTGCGTCCGTGCGCGGCGGCGGTATCGATCACCTGCTGCACCCGGTGGATGTGCGAGGCGAACGAGGCAACGATGATCCGGCCGCGCGCGCGGGAGAACACCGAGTCGAGCACCGGCATGATGTCGCGCTCGCTCGGGATGAATCCGGGCACCTCGGCATTGGTGGAATCGACGAGGAAGAGGTCGACGCCCTCATCCCCCAGCCGCGCGAAACCGTTGAGGTCGGTGATGCGGCCGTCCAGCGGCAACTGGTCGACCTTGAAGTCACCCGTGTGCAGCACCAGACCCGCTGGCGTGCGCACCGCCAGCGCCAGGGCATCGGGAATGGAGTGGTTGACCGCCAGGAACTCCAGATCGAAGGGTCCGACGCGTTCGCGCTGACCCTCGCGCACCTCGAGGGTGTACGGCGTGATGCGCGACTCGCGCAGTTTCGCCTCGACCAGGGCCAGAGTCAGACGCGAGCCGATCAGCGGGATGTCCGAGCGCTCGCGCAGCAAGAAGGGCAGCGCGCCGATGTGGTCCTCGTGGCCGTGCGTGAGCACGACCGCCTCCACGTCGCCGAGGCGATCCATGATCGGGCCGAAGTCCGGCAGGATCAGGTCGACACCGGGCTGGGAGTCCTCGGGGAAGAGCACCCCGCAGTCGACGATGAGCAGCCGCCCGTCGAACTCGAAGACGGTCATGTTGCGACCGATCTCGCCGAGGCCGCCCAGCGCGTAGACGCGCAGCGCGCCCTCGGGCAGTGGCGGAGGCAACGGAAGTTCGGGGTGGGGGTGGCTCACGGGCCGTCCAGGCTGACGCCACCGGCGCGCAGGTCACGTTCGAGCTGCTCGATCTGATCGGCTGTCGCATCGATCAGCGGCGAGCGCACCGGGCCCGCGGGCAGACCCCTGAGGGTGAGAGCGGCCTTGGTCAAAATGGCCCCCTGCGTGCGGAAGATGCCGGTGTAGACGGGAAGAAGCGCGCGGTTGATGCCAACGGCCTCGCACACGTCACCGGCGTAGAAGGCTTGGATCAACTGTCGCAGCCGGTCGGCAACCACGTGTCCGACGACCGAGATGAAGCCGTTGGCGCCGACCGACAGGAGGGGCAGGTTGAGCATGTCATCGCCGGAGTACCAACCCAGGTCGCACCGGGCCATGGCCCACTGCGCGGCCTCGAGGTCACCCTTGGCGTCCTTGTTGGCCACGATCCGCGGGTGCTCGGCCAGTCGCACCATGGTCTCGACGTCGATTCCCACGCCCGTGCGCTTGGGAATGTCGTAGAGGGTGACCGGCAGGTCGGTGGCATCCGCGACCGTGCGGAAGTGGAGGAGCAGGCCTTCCTGCGGCGGACGGCTGTAGTAAGGAGTCACGACGAGGAGTCCGGCCGCTCCCGCCGCGGCCGCCTCGCGGGCCAGATGGACCGAATGTGCGGTGTCGTAGGTGCCGACGCCCGCGATCACCCGGGCCCGATCGCCGACCGCCTCCACGACGGCGCGGATGACGGCGGTCTTCTCCGCATCGGTGGTCGTGGGAGCCTCTCCCGTCGTGCCATTGACCACGAGGCCGTCGTTGCCCAGATCGTCGACGAGGTAGGCGGCCAATCGCGCCGTGCCGTCCAGATCGAGCGATCCGTCGGCAGCGAACGGCGTCACCAT
Organism: uncultured Actinomycetes bacterium; assembly: GCA_903848435.1. Classification (GTDB taxonomy): domain Bacteria; phylum Actinomycetota; class Actinomycetes; order S36-B12; family S36-B12; genus Mxb001. Next base: position 3,065 of record CAINGG010000384.1, read on the forward strand.
CGCGGTGAGCACGGTCCCGACAGGACCCACGGGCGGTACCGGCATGACGGCAGGCTATCCCTCTTCTGCGAATCGCCCTACGGCGCAACCCGGCCGTTGGCCGCAAACGCCTCGTGGGTGATCGGCATGACGGCCGCCCACTCCGCCTCCATGAGATCGGCCACCATCTCGATCTCGCGTTGCGGGAAGGACGGGAAGTGACTGTCGGGGTGCTTGGTGCGCAGCGAGAGGAAGTTCATGAGCGCCCGAGCATTCATGGTCACGTACATCGAGGAATACGTCGTCACCGGCAGGACGATGCGCGCCACCTCGCGGGCGACACCGGCGGCGAGCATCTCCTGGTAGGCGGCATAGGCCTGCCGACAGGACGCTTCGGTCTGCTCGACGACGACACGGTGCTGATCGGGCGTGCCGGGGACGAACTCGTAGGCGCCGGGCTTGCCCTGCTGCACGAGGTTGCGGTCGGGCCCCGGCACGTAGAAGACAGGGCGCAGCTCGCGGTAGCGCCCGCTCTCCTCGTTGTAGGAGGCAATGCGGTGGCGCATGAACTCGCGGAAGACGAAGATCGGCGCGGACACGAAATAGGTCAGCGACGTGTGCTCGAACGGCGTGCCGTGACGATCGCGCATGAGGTAGTTGATGAGGCCACGAGCCTTTTCGGGATCGGCATCGACATCCTCCAGCGAGGACTCCCCCCGGGTCGACACCCGAGCGGCCCAGATGACATCGGAATCTCGCGCCGACGCCTTGACGAGCTCCACCGTCATGTCACTGCGGAACGAGATGGCCTCGGCCTCCGACACGCGTCCTCCTTGGGTCGGCACGACCCTACCCGCGGAGGCCGCCGGCTCCGGTGATAGGCAGGGGGCCATGTCGGGACCCGCAAGCGTGCGACTCGCGCGCACCTCCGACGTCGACGACGTGGCCGGGGTCCAGATCCGCGCCTGGCGGTCCGCCTACGCCGACCTACTGCCGGCGGACGTCATCGACAGTCTCGACGCATCCGATATCGCCCTCGAGTGGGGACGTGCCCTGTTGATGCCCGGGGCGCACCGGCTGCTGGTGGCGGTCGACGAGGACGGCTCGGTGGTGGGGGCGGCGAGCGTGGGGCCATCCGCCGATCCCGACGCCCGCGACGCCGGCGAGATCGAGCTCTTCGTGATCGATCCCGATCACCGCGGTCGCGGGCATGGCTCGCGACTGCTGAATGCCTGCGTCGACCTGCTCGCGCAATCCGGGCACGTGGAGGCACTCACGTGGATTCCGCTCGCCGATGAACCGCGCCGGGCATTCCTGCTCTCGGCGGGATGGGGCCCGGATAGCGCCTACCGCGACCTGTCGGTTTTCGGCGAGCAGGTAATCCGCGAGGTGCGGCTGGGGACGCGCATCGTCGATGACGTCGTCACTCGGGCAGGAGAATCCCCGGATTCATGACGTCGTCGGGATCGAGTCGCTTCTTGACCGAAGCAAGCACCCCCACGCCCAGCGGTCCGATCTCGGCCGCGAGCCAGGGAGCGTGATCGCGCCCCACGGCATGGTGATGCGTGAGCGTGGCGCCCTGCCGCATGATCGCGTCGGTCACCGCCGCCTTGGCCCGCGACCACTGGCCGAGCGGGTCTGACTGGTCGGCGACGGCGATGACGGTCGTATAGAGGGATGCGCCCGTCTCATAGACGTGCGAGACATGCGACATGACGTAGGGACCCGGCTGCGGTCCGATGGCGGCCACCAGCGCAGCGTGCATGGCGTCGTGCAGCGCGGGCAGGTCACTCCAGGTGGTGGCGGTCTCGACGGTCTCGACGAGGTAGCCAGCATCCATTAGGGCATCGCGCAGGAACGGCCCGTCGAAGCGATGCCTGCGCCAGGACGCGCCCGCGCGTCGCCCGAGGCTCACGGC
>CAINGG010000385.1 GCA_903848435.1 uncultured Actinomycetes bacterium
CGCGTCTTAGTTACCCGAGTGGGTGATTATCGACCGGATTTCCCACCATTCGCGGAACTAAGACGAAGTGGGGGGGGGGTGGGGTTAGCGGGTGCGGACGAAGTAGGTGACGGCGCCGTCGGCCTCGGTCTCAGAGCCGAGGAAGTCCACGCCCTTCATCTCGCACCACGCGGGGATGTCGGATGCCGCTCCCTGGTCGGTGCACGCGACGGCGATGACGGTGCCGCTGTTGGCCTCGCGGGCCGCACGGGCGATGGCCACGACGGGCATCGGGCACCTGTAGCCGCGCTGGTTGAGGCGCACGTCAGCCTTCATCGTCAGCGCCTCCTCCGGGTGCCTGGACGATCGCGCGAATGTCGCGCACCACTCCGGGGAGAGTAGCGAGGAAGCCGCGCACCGTCTCGTCGGTGACACCGAAAGGCAGCGAGACGCGCACATTCCCCTGCGTGAGAACGCCCATTGCAGCGAGCACATGGCTGGGGCGCCGCGTGTCGGCAACGCACGAAGACCCGCTGGAGATGGCGTATCCCTCGCGATCGAGGCCGAGCACGAGTGACTCGCCGTCGACATACAGGCAGGAGAACGCCGTGAGATAGGGCAGGCGCTCGACCGGATCGCCGAGCAGCATGACGTCGGGGACATCGCGTGCCACGCATGCGCGAATGTCATCGGTGAGCTGGCGTGCCGTAATCGCGTCCGCCGCGCGCTGCTCGTCGGCCCATTCCAGGCCGCGGGCCGCGGCCACCGCGAGCGGCACGCTCATGAGCTCGGGGCCCCGCTCGTCGTGCGGGCCAGGCGGCTGCCATCGCGTGGGACGGCGTACGCACACGATCCCGACCCCGGCGGGGCCGCCCCAGGCGTGGGCGCTGCCGGTGAGGATGGACCAGTCAGCCGGCGGATCCAGCCGGCCGAGGGTCGTGGAGGCGTCCACCACCAGCGGAACCCCGGCCTCGGCGCATGCGGCGGCGGCCTCGGCCACCGGCTGCAGGGTGCCGACCTCGTGGTTGGCCGCCTGGAGGCAGGCGACGCTCGCGCCGGGCAGGGCCGCCACGAAGGCTCCCAGGTCGACCCGGGCCTGGCGGTCGACGGCGATGACCCGCACCTCGCCCCCGGCGTCGGCATGGGCGTCGGCCTGGGCCAGGGCCGCGCTGTGCTCGACGGACGAGATCACCACGGCCCCCTGGGGGCGGGCGGCCAGGGCCCCACCCAGCCCCAGGCGCAGGGCCTGGCCGCCGGAGCCGGTGAAGATCAGCTCCGAGGGGCGGGCGCCCACGCGGGAGGCCACCGACTCCCGGGCGGCGTCGAGCAGGAGGGCGGCCCGACGGCCCTCCCGGTAGAGGCGGACGGGGTCGGCCCAACCGGCATCGATGGCGGCAGCGAGGGCCTCACGGGCGGCGGGGTTGAGGGGCTGTCCGGAGGCCGCGTCGAGGTAGCCGGTGGGGGGCGGGGCCACGCCCTGACGGTACCCCGCTTCCCTCGTGGCCCCCTCACGGCGGGGTGGGGTCAGGTGCGCTAATGTCCGATACGTGGCAGGCAGGGGAC
>CAINGG010000386.1 GCA_903848435.1 uncultured Actinomycetes bacterium
CGCCTTGGGCGACCGCATTACCAAGGCCATGCCGCCATCGGTCATGGGCAAGGACATCTCCCTCGCCGGCGTCTTCGACAAGTCCAATTCCCGCTACGGCGAGGCCGCGGAGTTCCGCACTCTCTACGAGGCTGATCCTGATGTGGCCAAGGTCGTCGATACCGCGCGCGGCCTCGAGGGCCTGAAGCGTCAGCCGGGCGTGCACGCCGCTGGGGTGATCCTGTGCAGCGAGCCACTCATGGATGTCATTCCCGTGTGGCGACGCGAGCAGGATGGGGCCGTCATCACCCAGTTCGACATGGGGGCGTGCGAGGCGCTGGGGCTGCTCAAGATGGATTTCCTCGGCCTGCGCAACCTTTCGGTCCTCGACGACTGCCTCGAGCACATTCGTCTCAATCGCGGTGAGTCCGTCGTCCTCGAAGACCTCGAGCTCGCTGACGATGCGACGTTCTCCCTGCTCTCACGGGGTGACACCCTCGGGGTCTTCCAGCTCGATGGCGGCCCCATGCGGGCACTGCTGCGCTCCATGCAGCCCGACTCGTTCGAGGACATCTCCGCCGTACTGGCGCTCTACCGGCCGGGCCCGATGGGGGCCAACGCCCACAACGAATACGCCGACCGCAAGAACGCTCGCAAGCCCGTCGTGCCCATCCACCCCGAGCTTGCCGAGCCGCTCGCGGAGATCCTGGGCGATACCTACGGCCTGATCGTCTATCAGGAGCAGGTCATGGCGATCGCCCAGAAGCTCGCGGGCTACTCGCTGGGCAACGCCGACCTGCTTCGCCGCGCCATGGGCAAGAAGAAGAAGGAGATCCTCGACAAGGAATACGTGCCCTTCCGCGAGGGCATGATCGCCAACGGCTACTCCGATGGGGCGATCGCCACGCTGTGGGACATCCTCGTGCCGTTCTCCGACTACGCCTTCAACAAGGCGCACACCGCCGGATACGGCCTTGTGTCCTTCTGGACGGCGTACCTCAAGGCCAACTACCCGCAGGAATACATGGCGGCACTGCTCACGTCAGTCAAGGACGACAAGGACAAGTCGGCCGTCTACCTCAATGAGTGCCGCCGCATGGGCATCAAGGTGCTGCCGCCCGACGTCAACGACTCGGACTTCGACTTCACTCCGCGCGGCAGCGATATTCGCTTCGGCCTGTCCGCCATCCGCAATGTCGGTGCCAACGTCGTCGACTCCATCATCGCCACGCGCCGCTCGCACGGGCGCTTCGCCGACTTCATGGACTTCATCGGCGCGGTCGATGCCTCCGTGTGCAATAAGCGGGTGGTCGAGAGCCTTATCAAGGCCGGAGCGTTCGACTCACTGGGTCACACGCGTCGAGGTCTCGTGACGATCCATGATCACGTGATCGACGCGGCCATCGACCTCAAGCGCGCGGAGGCGATGGGTCAGTTCGATCTCTTCGGCGGGCTCGGCGACCAGGCCGGTGACACCGGCATCCGCGTGGCTCCCGACATCCCGCTGGCCGAGTGGGAGAAGGAAGTCCTGCTCGCCCACGAGCGCGAGATGCTCGGCCTCTACGTCTCCGACCATCCGCTCTTTGGCATCGAGCAGCTGCTGGCGCAGTCGACGGACTGCTCGGTCGCGCAACTACACGGTGGCGACCGGGCCGAGGGACAGGTGGTCACGGTCGGTGGCCTGGTCACCGGAGTGCAGCGCAAGACGACGAAGCAGGGTTCGGTGTGGGCCATCGTCACGCTGGAGGATCTCGATGGCGCTGTCGACGTCATGGTCTTCCCGCAGGCCTACCTTGCAGCCAGCACCATGCTCGTGAGCGACTCCATCCTGCTGGTCCGAGGTCGCATCGATAGATCCGACGACGACGGCACGCGGCTCGTCGCCCTTGAGATCACCCAGCCCGATGTCAGCCAGGCCCACACGGGGCCGGTGCGCCTCACCATGCCGGCCACTCGGTGCATCCCTCCGGTGGTCGAGCGACTCAAGGAGATCCTGGCCGTGCACCCCGGCACCACCGAGGTGCACCTGCACCTGGTCACCGCCGAGCGCACGACCGTGATGCGTCTCGATGATCGCCTCCGCGTCACCCCGACTCCGGCGCTCTACGGCGACCTGAAGGCACTGCTCGGTCCGACCTGCCTGGGCTAGTCCGATTACTCTCACCACGTGCGGCTAAGGGTGTGGGCGGCGTGGGCCGTCGCGGTGGTGAGTTCCGTGGCCCTGGGCGCGCTGCTCGGCGTCCTCTGGGCTCGACTGGCTCCGCGCGTGGAGTTGATCGTCGCGGGTGATGGCAAGCCTTACCCCGAGGGCTTCCAGCCTGAGGGATACATGAGCGATGACGGCATCGCGGCGATCTTGTGCCTCGTTGCCGGACTGGTGGTCGGAGCGGTGGTGGTGCTGGTGATGCGGCGCGGCGCCGCGGGCGGTGACCGGGATCGCGCGATGCGCTGGGCCACGCTGATCGTGCTTCCCCTCGGCGCGGTGGGTGCCGCGGCGCTGTGGCTCGTCGGCACCCGCATCGGCGGATTCGATCTCGTGCAGGTCGTCGCCCTTGCCGATGCGGGTGATCCCGTGCGCGCCCCTCTGCGCTTGCGCATGCCCGGCGTGCTGGTGCTGTGGCCGGCCGCCAGTGCCCTTGTCGTCTTCGCCGCCGCCGTGGGCGACTGGCTGGCCGGCCGCACCCGCGCGCACTAGGCGACCTCGCTCATGCTCCAGACGAAGTCCTTGAGCTTGGAGTAGGAGAAGCCGATCGAGTAGACGTAGGCATACGTGGCATCGTGGCCGTTCGCAGCCTTGAGCGGCACATAGACCCAGGCCCCGATTTCCTTGATTCCGCTCTTGCTCGGCTCAGGGCAGTCCTCGAAGCCGTCCATGCAGTCGATGCGCACCTCTGCTGTGCCATCACCGTCTTGGACATCGAAGGTCTTGTACACCGAGGCCGCAGACAGGATGGGTGCGGCAGGGAGCCAGCAGTCGTCATGGCCGGCCTCGTAGACCTTGATCTTCTTGGTCGAAGACTTCTTGAAGACTGCGCTGACGGTGGTGTGGGGTGCTGCCATGGGCTCGGCGCAGTCACGGGTGCGCTCGAGCTTGGTGCGCTCCATGCCGTAGGTCTCCCCGGGCACGTAGACGGTGAAGTCGACACTGTGCTGAAGCCCGACCCAGGAGGTGTCGGCGGACGCGGGGCTTGCGTAGAGGACAGAGGCCGCGCAGACGGCGGTCGCTGCAGTTGCCGCGATGGTGATGGCCTTGCGAATCATGGTTGCTCCTCTTCGTGATGATGCGCGGATCGCATCGACGAGCCGAGAATGCAACCCGGGAGCACGCGCGTCGAGCATCTGAGCGCAGCGCGCACGATCCCCTAATCGAGGCCGAACATTCACAGTCGGCTCATAGATTTGCCGGAGGCAATTCCGAGGTGCGGACCGGTGTCTAAGCCCCGAACCGGTGCGCGCCTCAGGGGGCTGAGACTGCTGCGACGCGTGCTGATGTGAGCGAGATGAGGTCCACTGGAGAGAGTTCGACGTCGAGGCCGCGGCGCCCCGCGGACACGTAGACGGTGGGGTGGTCGCCTGCCGTCGCATCGACCACGGTCGGCGACGGCGTCCGCTGACCCAGGGGCGAGATGCCGCCCACGACGTAGCCGGTCAGGCGCTCGGCTGCCGCGGGCTCGAGCATGCGAGCGCGCTTGGCACCGCAGGCCGCCGCGAGCGCCTTGAGATCCAAGGTGCCGCTGACCGGCACGATGGCGACGACGGGGCGCCCGTCGACGTCCGCTAGCAGGGTCTTGAAGACCCGGCTCGGATCGACGCCCAGTTCCTGGGCGGCCTCGAGGCCGAAGTTGGCAACGGCGGGATCGTGGTCGTAGGCGTGCACGACATGCTCGACGCCCGCGCGTTGCAGCGTCAGGAGCGCCGGGGTTCCGGAGGGAGTGCGCCTGGCCACGGCTAGTTCGGGGAGCCTTCGTCGCGCAGCAGATCGACGGCAGGAAGCGACGGCAACGCGCTGATCAGCGCGTTCTCCCGGCGCAGGAAGGCGAGCTCGGCCTCCAGTCGCTCGACGTCGGTCGGTGATTCGAGGAGCCCCTGCCGACCCGGCAGGTCGATCACGATGGCGGCCGCCACGAGGTAGGACAGGACGCGGGCATCGTCGGGGAGGCCGCTGCCGTCATCGTCGGTGAACATCGAGCGATACTCGATGAAGCGCTGCGCAACAGCCGATGCGAGCGGCTCGGTCTCGCCCCCTGCCTCCTCCGGCACGTCGACGACGTCCGCGCGCAAGTAGGGCAGCGACGTGTCGAGGTCGCCGAGTCGAACGCGTCGGGCGCCTACCGTGACGATGTCGAATCGGCCATCCTCGAGGGGCTCGATCTCCCGCACGGTGGTCACCGTGCCGATGTCGAAAAGGGCGCGAGCGCCATCGGCGCCCACCTCGCGGCCCTCGCGGATCGCGACCACGACGAACTCCCGGTCGTCCTCCGGCAGCGCTTCCAGGTCAGCGACGAGGCGGCGATACCTGGGCTCGAAGATGTGCAACGGCAGGACGAGCCCCGGCACAAGCACGGTGCCGAGCGGGAAGACAGGGAGCAGTCGCCCGGCGGTCACGATCGCAGGCTAGACCTACAATCCTGGGCATGATCCGGCGCATCGACCTGCGCGGCTCGCACGCCGAGCCGCGCGACGTCCTGCCGCGGGCGGCCGTCGACGTCGAGCAAGCGACCGCCACCGTCGGCCCGATCGTGCTCGATGTGCGAGAGCGCGGGGCCGAGGCGGTCCTGGACTGGACGGAGCGACTCGACGGAGTACGCCCGGCTGCGCTCCGCGTTCCGGTCAGCGCCATCGAGGAGGCCGTCGCGGCCCTGGATCCTGCCGTGCGGGCCGCGCTGGAGGAATCCATCCGGCGGGCTCGGATCGTGCATGCCGACCAGCGCCGCACCGACATCACGACCGTGGTCGTGCCCGGGGGGACCGTCACCGAGCGGTGGCTGCCGGTGGCGCGCGTAGGCCTCTACGTGCCCGGCGGTCGCGCCGTCTACCCCAGCAGCGTCGTCATGAACGTCGTACCCGCCCAGATCGCCGGAGTCGCCTCGCTGTGCGTCGTGTCTCCGGCGCAGCGAGACCACGGCGGCCTGCCGCACCCGACGATCCTGGCGGCCTGCGGGCTGCTCGGTATCGACGAGGTCTATGCCGCCGGTGGTGCCCAGGCGGTGGCGATGCTCGCCTTCGGCGTGGAGTTGCCCGGGGGCGGACGCTGCGAGCCGGTCGACATGGTGACGGGCCCGGGCAACATCTACGTCACCGCGGCCAAGCGCATGCTCAAGGGCCGCGTTGGCATCGACTCGGAGGCCGGGCCCACTGAGGTGGCCGTGCTCGCCGACGACACCGCCGATGCCGCGCACGTGGCCGCCGACCTGATCAGCCAAGCGGAGCACGACACCATCGCCGCGGCCGTCCTGGTGACGACGTCTCCCGAGCTTGCCCTGGCCGTCGAGGGAGAGGTCGAAGCTCAGCTGGCGCGCACCAAGCACGTCGAGCGCATCAGCGAGGCGCTCTCGGGCTCCCAGAGCGGCATCGTCCTGGTAGACGATCTCGATCAGGGTCTGCGCGTCATCGACGCCTATGCAGCCGAGCACCTCGAGATCCACACGCGCGATGCCCGTGATGTCGCCCTGCGTGTGCGCAATGCCGGGGCGATCTTCGTGGGCGGCCACGCTCCTGTGTCGCTCGGCGACTATTGCGCGGGCTCCAACCACGTGCTCCCCACGGGCGGCACCGCTGCGCACTGCTCGGGCCTGTCGGTGCAGACCTTCCTGCGCGGCATCCACGTGGTCGACTACGACCGCGCGGCTCTTGCCGACGTGGCCGATCACGTCGTGGCGCTCGCCCTCGCCGAGGACCTGCCCGGTCATGCCGCGGCGATCACCATCCGGCTGCGGGACTGACATGCCCTACGTCCCCCCGCTCCGCGACGACCTGCGCGGCGCGACGCCCTACGGCGCACCGCAGCTCGACGTCCCCGTGCGCCTGAACACCAACGAGAACCCCTTCCCGCCGTCCCCGGCTCTCGCGCGCGCGATCGGCGCCGCGGCTGCCGACGCGGCGGCGAACCTCAACAGGTATCCCGACAGGGAGGCTCGCGCGCTGCGTGAGCGGCTGGCCGGCTATCTGGCGGCAGAGTCCGGTGCTGAGCTGACAGCCGATGAGCTATGGGCGGCTAACGGCTCCAACGAAGTGATGCAGCACATCTTCGCGGCCTTCGGTGGCCCCGGGCGCATGGCCCTGGGCTTCTCGCCGACGTATTCGATGTATGAGCAGTACGCGCGCGACACGTTCACGCGATTCGTCACCGTGAAGCGCAATGAGGACTTCAGTCTCGATGCGACCACGGTCGTGGCCGCGATGCTCGGCGGCTCGCCGTCAATCGTGGTCCTTACCTCGCCCAACAACCCCACCGGCACGGCCCTGCCCCTCGAGGTGGTGGCTGCCGCGTGCGCCACGGCGACCGGCGTCGTCGTGGTCGACGAGGCCTACGCCGAGTTCCGTCGCCCGGGCGTGCCCAGCGCCCTGTCGCTGCTGCCAGGCAATCCCAACCTCATCGTCACCCGCACCATGAGCAAGGCCTTCGCACTGGCTGGCGCCCGCGTGGGCTACGCGGCCGCCTCCCCGGGAGTGGTCGACGCGCTGCGCGTCGTGCGCCTGCCCTACCACCTCTCCGCCGTGACCCAGGCCGTCGCCCTCACGGCCCTCGATCATGTCGATGAGCTGCAGGGCCAGGTCGGGACTCTCCGGCTCGAGCGCGACAACCTCGTGTCATGGCTGCGCGAGAGGGGGGTGCGCGCCGTCGACTCCGATGCGAACTTCATCATGTTCGGCGTCTTCACCGATCGTCACCGCGCCTGGCAGGCCCTGCTCGATCGTGGGGTTCTCGTGCGTGAGGTCGGGCCCGAAGGCTGGCTCCGGGTAACGGTCGGCACCCCCGAAGACAACCAGGCCTTCCGGACCGCGCTCGCGGCCGTCCTTCTCGAGGACGGCATGATGGCGCCTTCGGAGGAGTGAGGGGATGACCATGGGTCGCACGGGCCGCGTCGAACGCAAGACGAAGGAGAGCAGCGTCCTGGTCGAGATCGACCTCGACGGCACAGGCAGCGCCGACGTGTCCACGGGCGTGCCCTTCTTCGATCACATGCTGGCGCAGCTCGGCAAGCACGGGGGATTCGATCTGCTGGTGCGCACGCAGGGTGACCTGGAGGTCGATGCCCATCACACCGTCGAGGACACCGCGCTGGCGCTGGGCACGGCCTTCCGTCAGGCGCTCGGCGATGCCGCGGGAGTCCGCCGCTACGGCGATGCCCTGGTGCCCCTCGACGAGTCCCTGTGCCAGGTAGCCGTCGACCTGTCGGGGCGTCCCTACCTCGTGCATGAAGAGCCGGAGATCGTGGAGCTCATCGGCAGCTACGACACGACGCTGACCAGGCACATCTTCGAGTCCTTCGTCGCCACCGGTCAGGTCACCCTGCACGTTCGCGTGCTCAATGGACGCAATGCCCATCATGTGGTGGAGGCGCAGTTCAAGGCGTTTGCGCGAGCACTTCGCGATGCCGTCGCCATCGACCCGCGGGTCCAGGGAATCCCCTCAACGAAGGGCACGCTGTCGGCCCACGAGTCGGTGGAGTCCTAGCCGTGTCGTGGACCGTTGTCCTGCTCCTCGCCCTTGCCGGATTCCTCACTGGCGGCGTCATCTCTTTCGCGCGCCAACGCAGACGCAATGCTGCGGTGGTCATGGGCGTCCTCGCCGTGATGGCGATCGCCGCCGCCTTCCTGTGGGCCTGGGAGCCGGTCTGATGGCTTCGCCGTCCGTGGCGATCCTCGACTACGGCTCTGGCAACGTGCGATCGGCGAGTCGCGCACTGGAGCGCGTGGGTGCCGACGTCACCGTCACGGCCGAGCGCGACGCCATCGCCCGGGCCGATGGAGTCGTCGTCCCCGGAGTGGGTGCCTTCGCCGCCTGCATGACCGGGTTCGCCGCCGTCGACGGGCCGCGGCAGATCGGCTACCGCATTGCCGGCGGCCGCCCGGTGCTGGGTATCTGCGTGGGGATGCAAATCCTCTTCGACCGCGGCGACGAGCACGGCATCGATACGCCGGGCCTCGGGGAGTGGCCGGGGGAGGTCACCGCGCTCCACGCCGAGGTCCTGCCCCACATGGGCTGGGACACCGTTAGTCCGCCGGCCGATTCGACGATGTTCCGTGGCATCGAGGGTGAGCGCTTCTATTTCGTGCACTCGTACGCCGTCCAGAAGTGGGAGTTCCCGGATGATCCGTTCGGAAACATGTCGTCGCCTAGGGTCACGTGGACGACCTACGGCAGCCCCTTCGTGTCAGCGGTGGAGGACGGCGCCCTCTGGGGCACGCAGTTCCACCCCGAGAAGTCCGGCGATGCCGGACTTGCCCTGCTGCGCAACTGGCTGGAGACGATCTCCTAGATGGCGAAGGAGAGGGCGCGCAAGCGTGCCGAGCGTGAGGTGGCAGCGGCCGAGGAGCGCGCTGAGCGCGCCCGCAAGCGGGCTCGCCGAGCGCGTCTCGATCGCGGCAAGGAGGCACTCACGTCACTCATGCCCGACGCACCCAAGCGCACCCCCGGACTTCTCGCGCGACGCCGGCGCCGACGACTACTTGCGTTTGCGGCGGGCATCTGCCTGATCCAGGTGGTGCTGTGGCCGCTGCTTCCGAGCTGGGGCGCTCGCCTGGTCGTGCTGGCCCTCAGTCTGGTCGCAGCGCCCATTGTGTGGGTGCTGGCCTTCGGCCGAATCTGACACGAACACGTCCTAGGATCTCGCACGTGTACGTCAGCGATGAGTGGTCAGGGGATCGCCCGCGGCGCCTCGTGAGCATTCTCCTCGCATCCCTCTTCGTCGCCCTGCTGGCCATTCCCTACCTGCGAGACCTCACCGACGACAATGGCCAGCCGTCGAGTGGATCTACGCCGTGGTTCATCGCCGCAGGAGTGGCGGGCGTCCTTGTCCTGGCCTCTGCCGTCTACTCGTTCGTCAAGGCGCGAACGCCACGGACGGGGCTCCTCGAGGCGCTGCCCTCCGTCGTCGTCCTGCTGGCGCCGGTGCCGGGGCTCCTGGGACTGCAGCCCGAGCTCGGATTGATCCCCGTCCTCGTCGCCTTCCTCCTGATGATCCGTGACCTTGCCCGGGGTCATGCCATGGCTTTCTCGATCATCGCCATCCTCGGAATCCTGCTGGTGTCGTCAGTCTTCATGGCCGATGTCGAGGATGAGGCCGGCGAGGGGCGGATGAAGCACTGGTGGCAGGCGATGTTCTGGGGTGCCGGCCAGATCTTCCGCTTTCACCGTTCGGTGAGCATGTATGCGCCGAAGACCGACCTGGGCAATTGGATCGGCCTTGCGGTCGTTGCTGCCGGCGTTCTGTTCTCCGCCGTTCTCCTGTCGGCACTCACGTCATGGGCAGTGAATTCCGCCCGCAAGGGCAAGGACGACAAGGCCAACGCCAAGCTCATCGCCAGTGCCGTTGACCGCGCGGTTGAGCGTGCTCTCCTCGCGACGAGCGGCCCCGAAGCAGCCGCCGCCTTCGCGGCTGCTTCAGCCGCACCGCCGGAATCCGCCCCGGAGCCGATGCCCGGGGAGCGGCGCGTGTGGATCGACGTCGAACGCATCGTCGGCAGCGGGCCCCTCGCCTGGTGGCAATCGCGCCGTGTCACGGTGCCGGCGTACGTCGAGCGACTGCGCGCCTCGGATCCCTCGGCGTTGCCGGCTCTCGCCGACGGCGAGCACGCGCTCCTCGTCGCCGTAGTCGAAGGAGGTGGGCGAAGCGAGGCCGAGGGCGAGTCGGTCACGGCCTCGGGCCAGCGCCTCGTTGTCGTGCATGCGCCGGGGTCGACCGGCGACGAGATCCTCGAGCGAGTTCGCGCGGGAGACGTCGTCGTCACGGACAACCCCGAACTCCTGCGTGACCTGGGCGAGCGAGACGTCACGCTCGTGGCCCCTGTCGGTGCGCCACCCGCGGCGTCCTAGGGTCGTCCCATGTCTCATAAGAACATGACCCCGCGCGCCTTTGCCCTCATGCCTGCCGTCGACATCCAGGACGGCAAGGCCGTTCGCCTCGTCCAGGGCGCAGCGGGCTCCGAGACCGACTACGGCGATCCCGTCGCGGCCGCTCGGTCATGGGTGGACCAGGGGGCCGGCTGGCTGCACGTCGTCGACCTGGATCGCGCCTTCGGTCGGGGCTCCAATGCCGACGTCGTGGCGCAGGTGGTCGCCGCGGTCCGCGATCGGGTCGAGGTGGTCGAGGTCGCCGGTGGCATTCGCGACGACGAGTCGCTGGCCGGAGCGCTCGCGACCGGCGCCACTCGTGTCGTCATCGGCACGGCTGCACTCGAGAGGCCCGACTGGGTGGCCGCGGCGATCGAAGCGCACGGCGATCGCATCGCGGTGTCACTTGACGTGCGCGGCACGACGCTGGCGGCCCGTGGCTGGACCGAGGAGGGCGGCGACCTCTTCGACGCGCTGACGCGCCTGGACGCAGCGGGATGTGCACGCTACATCGTCACCGACGTCGAGCGCGACGGCACGATGGAGGGCCCGCACTTCCACCTGCTCCATCGGGTGTGCAAGCACACGGACCGCCCGGTCATGGCGTCGGGAGGCATCGCCAAGTTGGAAGACCTGCACAAACTCGTTGAGATGATGCCGGACGGCATCGAAGGTGCCATCGTCGGCCGCGCGCTCTACGACAATGCCTTCACCCTCGCCGACGCGATTGCAGCCGTACAAGCTCGCTTTGACTTCTTCCAGTGGGGCCCGCCCCAGCCGTGACCCTCGCTGTCCGAGTCATCCCCTGCCTCGATGTCGACGGGGGCCGGGTGGTCAAGGGTGTCAACTTCGCCGGCCTCCGCGATGCCGGAGATCCGGTGGAGCTCGCCGCGCGCTACGACGCGGAGGGTGCCGACGAGCTCGTCTTCCTTGACATCACGGCGTCGACGAGTGGACGCGAGACGACCTACGACATGGTGCGGCGCACGGCGGACCAGGTGTTCATTCCGCTGACGGTGGGCGGGGGAGTACGCAGCGTCGAGGACTTCGACGGGCTCTTGCGGGCCGGGGCCGACAAGGTGAGCCTCAATACGGCGGCCGTACGCCGTCCTGAGCTGGTCA
>CAINGG010000387.1 GCA_903848435.1 uncultured Actinomycetes bacterium
GTACCCGATCCCGCGGACAAGACCGGTTTCGGCTACCCCGATAGCCCGCTCTACCGAGAAGTCGCGCTGACGCTCTTCAACGCATTCCAGGTGACCGGGTCGGGGACCTACACGTGGTTCAAGGATCCGGCGGACGGACAGATCTACACCGCCGCCTCATCGGGCTACTACCGCGATCCCCAGACCGGCTACCGCTACAAGGTGCCGCTGAGTGATGTCGCTGGGCCGTCCACCTATGCGTTCATGGACCAAGGACTCACCCAGACCACCGAAGAACCCGCCTACACCGACGCCTACGGATCGTGGATGTCGGCATACACGCCCATCCTCGACGCGAACGGACAGTCAGTCGGAGGCATCGGACAGGACATTTCACTCGAATACGTTTCCGAGGTCCGATCCAAGGCCATCAGCCAGGTGCTACCCGTCCTGGCCGGCGTCTACATCATCCTCGTCATCCTCGTGTGGGTCCTTGCCTCGCGCATCGTTCGCCCCATCCGGCGCCTGACGGTGGAATCGGGCCGCATTTCCGAGGGCAACTACGACGTCGATCTCGATGCACTGAGTCATACGCGCATCCGTGACGAGATCAGCAAGCTCGCTGATTCCTTCAGCATAATGTCGTCCAAGGTCGCCGAGCGCGAGCGATCCCTGAAGGTTGAGGTCAAGCGCCTTAAGGTCGAGATCGATGCGACGAAACGCGCGGAGGCCGTCAAGGCGATCGTGGATACCGAAGGTTTCGCCGATCTGGCCGAGCGCGCTGCCCAAATGCGCAAGCGGATGACCGAGGACCGCGACTGACATGCCGCCCTTCGGCGATCCCACGCCCCTGGGCGTCGAAGGGCTCGCCTACGTCGACGTGCTCCCAGGGACACCGCCGGCTGCGCTGGCAGAACTCTGCGAGATCCACCTTCTGCACTTCCGCGAGGCCTACGGCGAGAGCACGCGAGACTTCCAGCGCACCTGGAACGGCGGACCGCCGCCGGACGGCATCGTCGAGCACCAGTGGCTCCTCCTTCTCGACGATGAGCCCTGCGGCGAACTCGTCTTCGCCATCAATCTGCGCAGACGCACGGTCAGCCGGCACTTCACCAGCATCCGCAAGGACTACCGGTCGCGCATGCCTGCGCTGTGGATTCCCACGGCGACAAGCGCTGTCGTCGAACTGTGTCTCGAGGAAGGCCAAGAGCACGGCGTGGAGCTCCTCGGCATGATGAGCGAGATCCTGCCCAAGCACGTGGCGGGCTGGCATCGACTGGGCCTCTACCAGCCGGACATCGGATACCAAGAGCCCGTGCACGGCAACTACTGGCGGGACTTCGGGGCACTCACGTTCATCCCCATGGTGGCCAACATCCTGCCGTTCCCGGCCGGTCGCGATGCGGGTCTCGGCGCGATCGCCGAAGCAGGCGTGCGTGCCTTCCTCCTCGACTACTACGGGGTGCCCGAGAGCAACCCGACGTTCCAGGGCATCATCGATCGCTGTCGCCAGCTCCCGCCGGCGTGGTGAACCTCCGGCGCGCATTCCCATGTGGTGTGTGAGGCTTCCTCCATGACCGTGGTGGTCGGCGTGGACGGGCGCCGTGGCGGATGGGTTGCCGCCGTCGTCGACATCACTCAAGAGCCGCGCCTGCTGTCACTCGACTACGTCGCGCCGCTTGCGCCTTTCCTCACTAACCGATTCGCTGCCATCGCCATCGACATGCCGATCGGCTTGTCCGACGATGCACCCCGGGCCTGCGATCTGGCGGCGCGCAAGCTGCTTCAGCCGCACGGCACGCGAGTCTTTCCCGCCCCGCCACGCGCTGCCCTCGCGCACGCCGACAGCTACGACGCGGCCTGCGAGGCTGCACTGTCGGTGTCGGGCAAGTCTTTGTCAAAGCAGACCTGGAACCTCCTACGCGCTATCGCCGAGATTGATGCACTCGCCGACGACCCGCGCATCGTGGAGTGCCATCCAGAGATCGCTTTCGCGCTAATGAACGGCCATCCGATCGACGAGCGCAAGAAGACCCCGGCGGGTCGCGAAGTCAGGCTCGACCTCCTGCGCAGGTGGCTGCCCGACCTCCCGGACCCGGCGTACGGCGATGACGGGCTCGA
>CAINGG010000388.1 GCA_903848435.1 uncultured Actinomycetes bacterium
CGAGGCGGAGGCGTCTGCCCCCAACCTGTGGGATGACCAGGCCAATGCGCAACGCGTGACCTCGCAGTTGGCGCTCGTGCAGGGTGACATCCGCCGCGTGGAGAGCCTGCGTCGTCGTCTCGACGACCTCGGAGTGCTGGTCGAACTCGCCGAGAGCGAGGACGACCAGGCCACCTGGGACGAAGCGGCGCGCGAACTCGACGGCCTGCGCCAGGCGATCGGCGAGATGGAAGTCCGCACCCTGCTCTCGGGCGAGTACGACGCGCGGGAGGCCCTCATCACGATCCGCTCCGAGGCCGGGGGCGTCGATGCGGCCGACTGGGCAGAGATGTTGCTGCGTCTCTACACCCGCTACTGCGAGCGGCATGGATGGCCTGTTGAGGTCTATGACACGTCGTACGCCGAAGAGGCAGGCATCAAGTCCGCGACGTTCGCGGTCAAGGCGCCCTATGCCTACGGCACGCTGTCCGTCGAGCAGGGCACTCATCGGCTCGTGCGTATCTCACCCTTCGACAATCAGGGCCGCCGGCAGACGTCTTTCGCCGCGGTTGAGGTCGTACCGGTCCTCGAGCAAACCGATCACATTGAGATTCCCGAGGACGAGATCCGTGTCGACGTCTACCGGTCCAGCGGTCCAGGCGGCCAGGGCGTCAACACCACGGACTCGGCCGTGCGCATCACGCACCTGCCGTCCGGCATCGTGGTGTCCTGCCAAAACGAGCGCTCCCAGTTGCAAAATCGCGCCACCGCCATGGCGGTCCTGCAGGCGAAGCTTCTGCAGAGGCAACGCGAGGAGGAGCGCGCCAAGATCGATGCGCTCAAGGGAGACTCCGCGGGGTCCTGGGGCACGCAGATGCGCTCCTATGTCCTGCACCCGTACCAGATGGTGAAGGACCTGCGCACCGAGTACGAAACCGGCAACACGGCAGCCGTTCTCGACGGGGAGATCGACGAATTCATCGAGGAGGGGATTCGCTGGCGAAAGCGCCAGGAATCCCCCGTGTAGCCGCTAGTCTCCTCCCATGTCCGAATACAGCGTCGAACCCGAAGGTCGTTCGTGGACCGCGACCAAGGTCGTCTCCGTCGTCGTGGCCATTCTCAGCGCCGGCTACATGCTGCCGTGGTGCATCGCGTGTGTGCGCGACGTTCCGCACTGGCTGGTCTTCTGGATCAACCTGCTGCTGGGGTGGACCATCATCGGCTGGATCGTGGCGCTCGTGCTGGCGCTCCGGGCCCAAAGGCTCACCGTTCGGCCCTAGTGGGGCGCTGATTTTCCCCATAGGCCCCCCGTAGGTCCGCCCGGCTTGGTCGGTCCCCGCCCCGGGAGCCCGTAAACTCGAGCGGTGATCTTGTTCGAGAATGTGACCAAGCTGTACCCCACCCAGACGCGCCCAGCCCTCGAGGATGTCTCCCTCGAGGTCGAGAAGGGTGAGTTCGTCTTCCTCGTGGGGGCCTCCGGCTCGGGCAAGTCCACCTTCTTGCGGCTGGTCCTCAAGGAGGAGGCACCCACCAAGGGCCGCGTGTGGGTCCTCGGCAAGGACCTCAATCGCCTATCGAACTGGAAGGTGCCTACGCTCCGTCGCAAGATCGGCACCGTCTTCCAGGACTTCCGCCTGCTGCCCAATAAGACCGTGTTCGACAACGTCGCCTTCGCGCTCGAGGTGATCGGCAAGCCGAGGTCCACGGTTCAGCGCATCGTCCCCGATGTCCTCGAACTCGTCGGTCTCGAGGGCAAGGAGGGCCGCATGCCTGATGAGCTCTCGGGTGGGGAGCAACAGCGCGTGGCCATCGCGCGTGCCTTCGTCAACAAGCCCGCCATCCTCATCGCCGACGAGCCCACGGGCAACCTCGATCCAGCGACCTCAGAGGGCATCATGAAGCTGCTCGAGCGGATCAACCGCACGGGCACCACCGTTGTCATGGCAACTCACGATGCCGCCATCGTCGACCAGATGCGCAAGCGTGTCATCGAGCTCGATCAGGGGCACCTGGTTCGCGATCAGTCACGTGGCGTTTACGGGTACGCCCGGTAGGCAGCCATGAGAGCCCGCTTCGTCATGAGCGAGGTCTGGAACGGACTTCGCCGCAACCTCACGATGACCATCGCCGTCATCATCACCGTTGGCGTCTCCCTGGCCCTCTTCGGCGTATCCCTGCTCGTGCGCGCGCAGGTCGACACCATGAAGGACTTTTGGTACGACAAGGTCGAAGTCTCGATCTTCCTGTGCAATGACAACTCCGACACGCCGTCCTGCTCGGGCGGCAAGGTCACCGACGTTCAGAAGGACCAGATCGAGGCCGACCTTGAGTCGCTCAAGCCGCTCGTGCAGGAGATCTACTTCGAATCTCAGCAGGAGGCCTACGACCGATTCGTCGTTCAGTACCGCAACTCGCCGATCATCGACAGCGTCACCGTCGATGCGCTGCCCGAGTCCTTCCGCGTCAAGCTGTCGGATCCCACGAAGTACGACATCGTCGCTTCTGCGTTCGAGGGTCGTCCGGGGGTGGAGCAGGTCAACGACCAGCGGCAGTTCCTCGACAAGTTCTTCCAGCTCCTCGGTGGCCTGCAGGCCATTGCCCTGGTGATCGCGATCGCGATGCTCGTCGTCACCGTCCTGCTCATCGTCAACACGATGCGCGTTGCCGCCTTCAGCCGCCGCCGTGAGACAGGCATCATGCGGCTAGTCGGTGCCTCCAATTTCTACATCCAGCTGCCCTTCCTTCTTGAAGCAGCCATTGCGGCGGCCGTGGGGGCCGCCCTGGCCACCGGCGGCCTCGTGCTCGTCAAGGCCTTCGTTGTCGATCGGGTCCTGGCTCCGGCGTTCCAATTCACAGCCTTCGTCGGCTGGGATGCGGTGGCGAGCATCGTGCCGATCCTCTTCGTCACGGGCATCGTGCTCGCGTGTGTCGCGGCCTTCCTGACCCTGCGCAAGTATCTCCGCGTGTGAGGCGGCGATGCCCAGAGAGCAGGGCCGCAAGATCGTGGCGCAAAATCGCAAGGCACGGCACGACTATGCCGTCGACAGCACCGTCGAGGCCGGCATCGTCCTGACGGGCACGGAAGTCAAGTCGCTAAGAGCTGGGCGCGCGACCTTGACCGACGGCTACGCCACGATCGACAACGGCGAGGTGTGGCTGAGAGGCGTGCACATCCCGGAGTACGACCTGGGCACGTGGACCAACCACGAGCCCCGGCGCGCGCGCAAGCTGCTACTGAAGCGAGACGAAATCCGCAAGCTCATCGCCAAGACGCAGGCGAAGGGCTTTACGCTCATTCCCCTCGCGCTCTACTTCAAGGACGGCTTCGCCAAGGTGGAGATCGCGCTCGCGACGGGCCGCAAGCGCCAGGACAAGCGCCAGGCCATTGCGGAGCGAGAGGCCAAGCGCGAGACTGAGCGCGCCACAGGGCGCCGATCGAAGGGCATTGAGTAGATGGGCGAGGATGCCGGATCGCCGAATGACCTTGAGCGCATGCTCGACGACCTGTTCCCCTATCGGCGCATCACGGAGACGTACCGCCGGGTTCCAGATCACGGCGCGTCCCGCGAGGAGATCCTGACCGAGATCGCCACGATGGCCAAGGCCGAGGACGCCACGGGTGACGCGGGCCGTGTCTCGGGGAGCCTCTACAGCGGCGACCATCAGCACTACCACTTCCTCGCGCAGGTCTTCGAGCACTTCGCACATGCCAATGTGCTCCAGCGCGATATGTATCCATCGGCCACTAAGTTCGAGGGCGAGATCATCGCCATGGCAGCCGATCTTTTCCGCGATCCGCAGCCGATCGGCGTGGTCACCTCCGGCGGCAGCGACAGCCTGGTGCACGCGCTCTACGCGTATCGCGAGGATGCCCGTGAGCGACGCGGTGTGCGTATCCCCAACGTCGTTCTACCGGTGACCGCGCACGTCGCCCTGCGCAAGGGAGCGCACTGGATGGGCATCGAGGTCAAGGATGCCCCCCTCACGGATGCCTTCGTGGTCGATGTCGAAGCCATGGCTGATCTCATGGACGACGACACGATCGCGATCGTCGGCAGCGCCGGTGATTACGCGCACGGGCTCATTGACCCCATCGACCGACTCGGCGCCCTAGCCCAGGAGCGCGGTGTCGGACTCCACGTCGATGGCTGCCTCGGGGGTTTCCTGCTGCCCTGGGCCGAGGAGCTCGGCTACGACGTCCCCGCCTGGGACTTCCGAGTGCCCGGCGTGACCAGCATCTCGGCCGACACTCATAAGTACGGCTATGCGCTCAAGGGCACCTCGGTGCTCCTCTACCGCGATGCCGCTCTGCGCTCGCGTCAGTGGTTCGCCTCCACCGACTGGCCGGGAGGTCTGTACCTGTCGCCCGGCCTCGCGGGATCGCGCAGCGGTGGACTCATCGCCTCGACGTGGGCCGCCATGGTGACCATGGGACGCGAGGGCTACCTCGCCAAGGCTCAGGCGATCCTGTCGACCAACGACGCCATCAAGGCGGGCATTCGCGCTCACATCCCCGAGCTCGAGATCATTGGTGATCCGCTGTTCATGACCAGCTTCCAGTCCTCCGAAGTCGATGTCTATCTCGTCAACGATGCGCTGAAGGAGCGCGGCTGGCGCATGAACTCCCTGCAACTCCCGCCCGCCCTGCACTTCTGCATCACCGGACCCAACACCCAGCCCGGTGTTGCCGACGACTTCCTCGCTGACCTTCGAGCTGCGGTTGACTACGCGATCGCGCACCGCGGCGAGCCGGCCAAGAGCGGCGCCATGTATGGCTTCGGTGCCATGCCCGATGGCAATCAGACGCTGCGCTCGGTCATGGGTGGCGTACTCGACGCGATGCACGTCGCGGCACCCGAGGGCTGAGATGTCCTGGATCCTCGCCATCGACCTGGGCAACGGCGGTCCCAAGGTGGCGGCGGTCTTCCCGGACGGCTCGCTCGGGCCCGCGTCTCAGCGCTCGGTGGCGGTCGACATCGGCGTGGATGGCCGGGCCACGCAGGACGCGGCCGAATGGTGGACCACCCTCGGCGAGGCCATCCGCGCCGTCACCGCGCAGATGCCGGCGGACGAGTGCTCCGCGATCGCGATCACGGGCCAGTGGGGCTCGACCGTTCCCGTCGACGAGCGCGGCGAGCCCGTGGGTCCAGTGCTGCTGTGGGCCGACACACGCGCGCGTCGCTACATGAAGGAGGTCATCGGCGGCCCGGTCAGCGTGCAGGGATTCGCGCCGCAGAAGGTGCTGCCCTGGATACGCATCACCGGAGGTGCTCCGACGCCATCCGGCGCCGACCCCACGGGCCACTCGCTCCTCTTGCAGCGCGAGTTTGCCGACGTCTACGCACGGGCGCGTTGGCTCCTGGAGCCGATCGACTACCTGGGCATGAAGTTCACCGGCCGCGCGGCCGCGACGCCGGCGTCGATGATCCTGTCCTGGATTACGGACAACCGCATTGGCGCGACCCCCACCTACGTCTCCGAACTCGTGCGCAAGGCCCGCCGTGATCCGCGGCGCATCCCTCCTTTGGTGCCCACCGGCACGGTCCTCGGGCCGCTGCTCCCCGAGGTAGCCGACGCCCTCGGCATGCAGCCGGGCACCCCGGTCGTGTGCGGCCTGCCAGACCTGCATGCCGCGGTTCTGGGCAGCGGGGCGATCGAGCCCTTTGCCACCCATGTGACCGTGTCGACGACCGCCTGGATCAGCTCGCGGGTGCCCTTCAAGAAGACCGACATCCTGCATTCGATCGCATCCGTCCCAGGCTTCGATCCGCATCTGCCGATGGTCGGCAACAACCAGGAGATCGGTGGCGGAGCACTGCGTTGGCTGCGCGAGCAGATCATCGATGCCGACTACGACTCGCTGACGTCCGAGGCGGCCACGGCGGCACCCGGTTGCGAGGGCATGCTCTTCGCGCCGTGGCTCAACGGCGAGCGCAGTCCTGTCGAGGACAAAGACGTGCGCGGGGCCTTTGTCGGCATGTCACTGCGCACCGACCGAGCCATGATGATCCGCTCTGTCATGGAGGGCGTGGCACTCAATGCTCGCTGGCTCTTCGACTCCTACGAGAAGTTCTGCAAGCGGCGCATTGACTCCGTGCGCATCCTCGGCGGTGGCGCGCAGTCGAGCCTGTGGTGCTCGATGTACGCCGGGATCCTCGATCGGCGGGTCGAGCAGGTGGCCCAGCCTCGTGATGCGCAACTCGTCGGCGCAGCCCTGTGGGCGATGGTGAGCCTGGGAGAGGTGGGCCTGCCCGAGGCGGCTGCCCGCGTGAAGGTGGCCGAGGCCTTCGAGCCGGCCGACTGTCACCGGGAGACCTACCAGGAGGCCTACGTCGAGTACCGCGGCCTCTATAAGCGGCTCAGGGGGCTCGGCACGCGCTAGTCCCTGCCGGGCGATGGCCCCGGAATCGGGTCACAATGAACGGGTGACCGGCCGGCGTCTCCTCGCGCGCGTAGTCCTCGTGGGCGCGCTCGCTCTTGGCGTCATCGGCATGCACCACCTCGTCATCGCGGCCTGCCACCACCTGGGTGTAACGCACGTAGCTACGGCGGCCGTGGACCCGCATGCGGGGCACGCGATGCCGATGGATGCCCCGACAAGCCCGACGCCAGTGCCCGACAGTCCGACTCCGGCGGGCGCGGTGGGCGCAGCCGTCATGTGCCTGGCCGTCCTGCTGCTCATCGTGCTCGTGCTGGCACCGCGAGCGTGGGCGCACCTGCGCAGGAGCGGAGCGCACGCGAGGGTCCATCAAGCGCTTATCGACCTGGGCGAAGTCGCCCGGCCGCCCGATCTCGTTCGGCTCTCGGTATCTCGCACGTGATTGGTCAGGCCTGTCCTGACCATCACGTCCACGATTCGAGAGGAACAATCCATGAGATTTCACGCACTAGCACGCGGTGCAGCGCTGGCGGCTGTGGCAGCCGCGGGTGCCCTCGTCTTGTCAGCCTGCGGGTCCAATCACGACGCCGGGATGATGAGTCCATCGAGCACCACCGGGGCTTCGGCTGCCGATGCGATGTTCGCCCAGATGATGATTCCCCATCATGAGCAGGCTGTCGTCATGTCGGAGTTGGCCGAGACGCGCGCGTCCAACCCGGAGATCCTGGCCCTGGCTGCCGAGATCAAGGCGGCGCAGCAGCCGGAGATCGAGCAGATGAAGGGCTGGCTCGCCGAATGGGGCGTGCCCGTCATGTCGGGCATGGACGCCATGGGAGAGCACGGCGGACACGGCATGTCGGGCATGCTCACCGAAGAGCAGTTGGACGATCTTGCGGCTGCCAGTGGCGCGGAGTTCGACATCCTCTTCGCGGAGGGGATGATCGAGCACCACGAGGGAGCCATCGACATGGCCGAGGATGTCGTCGATTCCAAGGATCCGCGCGTCGCGGCTCTGGCCGAGGCGATCATCCGGACGCAGCAGGCCGAGATCGCCCAGATGAAGGCGATCCTCGAGACTCTCAAGGCGATGCCGGCACCGTCGCAGTCGGCAACAGGTCAGGAGGGGGGCGCTGCGGCGCCCCCCTCAGCTGTCGACCTCGCGCAGCCCCTCGACCACGTGCATGCTGTCGTCCTGGCAGGCGGAGACCTTCTGGTCGGAACGCATACCGGCGTCGTCGAGATCGATCCCGCCACGGGCACAACGTCGCTGCGGGGCACGTCGCGCGATGACTTCATGGGTCTTGCGGTCAGCGGCACGACGTTGGTCGCCAGCGGTCACCCCGGTCAGGGATCGTCACTGCCTGACCCGGTCGGCCTGCTGAGCAGCACCGACGGCGGCGCGACGTGGGAGACGGTGTCGTTGACGGGGCAGATCGACTTCCACTCCCTGGCGATCGATGGCCCAGAAGTGGCGGGTCAGAGCACGACCGAGGAGTTGATGTATTCCGAGGACGGCGGATCCACCTGGCAGGTGGTGGGGACCTCCAATGCGACCTCGCTGGCGTGGTTCGCGGACCGGCTGTGGATCGCCAACGGCCAGGGCCTCGTGTCGTGGTCCGCCAGCGGCGAGACCGAGCAGTCCGACGTGGGGCCGGCAGTCTTCCTCGCCGCGGCCGATGACGGCTCGGCGCTCTGGGCCGTGCTCATCGACGGCACCGTCCACCGTTCCACCGATGGCACCACGTGGGCCCTGGTGGGCTCGGTTCCTGAGGCGACTTTCGTTGCCGCAACTGCGGACACGGCATTCCTGGTGTCGCCGTCCCAGGTGCATACCCTGCGCGTCAGCTAGCCACGTGCTCGCAACGCCACGACCGCCAGGTCGCTGTAGGTCGGGTTCGGCCCCGTGACCGAGTGCACCAACCGGATGGCGTCGATATCGAACGTCGGCCCGGCGTAATCCAGGCCCTCGGCAAGATCGTGGCCCCGGCGATCGAGTTCCGGTGATGATCGCCAGCGTGCGATCGTCAGGTGAGCACGCCAGGGCCGGCGTTCCACCGCGATCCCAGCCGCGCGCATGGCGCGCTGGACGCCTCGGGCGAGGTGGTCGGCGGGGGAGTGACGCTCGGTGGGATGGACACCCAGCCACAGGGATCCGCGGAAGGTACCGGCATCGGCAAGCGTCAGGGCCGTCAGCGGCGCGTGATCGGCCGCGACGGATTGGAGCCCCTCGATGAGTCGGGGTATCCGGTCAGAATCGACCTCTCCGAGGAATGCCAAGGTGACGTGCCAGCGTTCCTGAGGTACCCAACGCATGCCCGGGGCGGGTTGGCCGACCTGCCGGTCCAGAGCCTCGGCTGCGTCGGTGCAGGCCTCGGCCGGCGGGTTCATGCCGACGAAGAGGCGCACGTTCCCAGGCTATGCCGGGATTCGGCCCGGACGGCGCACTTCGGGGCGGCGTACGATGGATACATAACTGAACAGCGGGGGTGACAGGTTTCGACGATCAGACGTCTGATTCCGGAGAAGCGTGCCGAGGATGTCGGCTTATCTCGTAAACGATGCCGGTAACCAAATAACTGCCAAAAAGACGCAGTCTGAGTTCGCTCTCGCCGCCTAGGCGAGTAGCACTCCGTCAGCCCGGGGAGTCTCCGACCCGGATCCTGACGTCAGCTAGGAGACTTACCGAACGCTCCGGTCACGGGGGCGTAAGGAACACCTAACAGTGGCTGGGCCGCTCCGCGTAGTGCCGTACAAAGCGCGGAGGCCGAGAAGCGATAGCACGGCTACGCACGTAGAAGACCGGATTGGATCTGAGCGGACCCGGGTTCGATTCCCGGCACCTCCACAATGGAGGGTTGAGTAGATACTTCGGATTCCCCGGAGTAGAAAAACCCGCCACATTGGGCCGGCTCCCTGAGGGGGGCCGGCCCAATGTGCGTTGTCACAAGTGTTGCTTCTGATTGCCGTGGATTGTTGTGCGCTGTTTCCAGGTCCGCGATGGGCTCCTCGAGCCTTTCTACTCTGCAGGCCGCCGTCACCGGGAGTAGAGAACAGGTGGTCTGGGGAGTAGAAAAGTCGCGGCGGGAGGCACTGTGCCGGGTACTACGCCGCATCCGGGTCTGATTCCTCCTCGTCCATGGGGATGTCAATCGGAGTCTTGGTACTGCTGCCCCTGCCGCGAGGCACCGCGCACAGCTTCCCTAGAGGCAGGCACAGCGCGCAGTGGACCTTAGTGCGCGACTACCTGGACTGAGAGTCACGCCGCCGAAGGCCCCCGGAAGTGTGAATCTGGGGGTGTTTGTCGTGTGGGGTGGACTGCACGGCATCAACAGGAGTACGTTCGCGACGGTTCTCTAAGGTTGGGGTGTCCCATGTGGCGTCGACTGGTGATGCTGGGCACGGTGGGGGTTTTGGCCGCCGGGGCGTTGACGGCGCCGTCGGTGGCGGCGGACGACGACGCTGATGACACGTGGATTGGGACGGGTGAGGTCACCTGTGCGCCGGGTCCTGGAGCGGACTGCCGCGACGTGGTCTTCAAGTGGGAGTTTGACTTCAACGGTGATCTGCGGGGAGCGAAGTTTGCTCGGGCGAAATTGCAGGGCGCTGACCTGCGGGGCGCGAACCTTGACGAGGCCAACTTCCGGGGTGCGGTCTTGCGTGAGGCAGACTTGCGCGGGGTGTCTGCCGTGGAGGCCGATTTCGGCCCGGCCGCTGTCCAAGACCGGACATCGCGAAACGGTCACCTCAGGTGCAAACCAGACTGCCCATACGCGGACCTGTGGCGCGCGGACCTGCGCGGCGCGGACCTGTTCAACGTGAACCTGCGCGGCGCGAACCTGTCCGACGCGAACGTGTCCGGCGTGCGGCTGAACGACGCGCAGCTGTCCAACGCGAACCTGGCCAGCGCGAACCTGTCCGGCGCGAACCTGTCCGGCGCAATCGTTAAGTACGCGAACCTGACCAACGCGAACCTGACCAACGCGAACCTGACCGACGTGTACCTGTTGCGCACGGACCTGTCCGGCGCAAACCTGACCAGCGCGAACCTGACCAGCGCGAACCTGACCGAGGCGGCCCTGTCCAGCGCGTTGCTGTCCGAGGCGAACCTGTCGAACGCGAACCTGTCCGGCGCGAACCTGACCTGGGCGAACCTGTCCGCCGCGAACCTGTCCGGCGCGAACCTGTCCGGGGCGACTTTCTGCTTTACCCGGATGCCGAACTACACATTCAACAACCGCGACTGCCGATAGTCACGACACACCGACGCCTCAATGCGTGGGTCGTTCTCAGTCCGGGATGTTGCGCCGTGCCGGGCTTCGCTTGGTACGCCAACACACCAACAGCTACACGACAGCGGCCACCCGTCGTCCCAGATGAGGTTGTTCGAGACGCAGCATGGAAGCACTCGTGAGTCACACAGCGGACCGGGAGGATGTCTCCGCACGCCAGGCTCCCGCCGACTGGCCTTATCGGAGCGATTGTCATGGCTAGGTTTAACGAATTGTCAGAGTTTTCCACAGGTAGCCACTGACTCTCACGGAGTGAAGGATCCTTTTTCTACTCCACCATCACAATGCGAAGGACCCGGGGTTGTTTCCCTGGGTCCTTCGCATTGTTTGGGGCGAAGCTGTCGGGAATCGGGAGGAGGATCGCCGAAGGCGATACGACGATCCCGGCACCTCCACAAAGAGCTCGTTCGGCTTTGGAGCCCTCTGCTGGGTGGGGTGGGAAGCCATGAAGCGGGAGCCTGCGCTGCGGGTCGGAGCAGCAGCAGGGCACTCCCGTGAGCGAAAATGCGCTAGTGGACCGGGAAACCATGTGGCAAATCGCCCGACTAGCTCTCATCTCCTTGTATTCGATCTTCTTGTTGGCAGTTGACACCCTGTTCTTCGAGCGCATTCTCACGTGGTGGGTGGCTTTACTGTTCGGGGTTTTGTGGCTCGCTGTTGCTGCGACCTTCTTTACGGGGCTGGGCCGGGCAGATGACAGGAAGAGGTATCTGTTCCAGCATGCGGGGTACCCGATACTACTTCTGGCGCCGCTGCTGATCGTTCCGTATTGGACACCGGTACTGGCTTTTGTGCTGCTCGCCGCCTATATCCTCGAGTTGAGGCAACTCACCGCCGGCAAAGGATTCGCGTTCTCTGCAGTTCTCGTTGTTTTCGTGTCCATCGCTGCAACGTGGGCTTTGGTGTACGCCGAAAGCAAAGATCCCCGGTCAGATTTGGATGACTGGTGGTCCGCTGCCACGTGGACGTTCTCGAGCCTGCTACGCATTCGCACGATGAGTGAGCCGGTTACTGAAGACGGTGAGTTTGTTGCGTTTGTGCTTGCCGTGTGTGCCGTTATCGCTGCCAGTTTGGTCACGGCCCAGCTCGTGGCCTGGGTCATCGGGTCAGAGAAAAAGAGTCACGAGGAAGAGGAGCAGCAAGAGCGGGAGCAGGTGCGGGTCACGGTCGATGACCTCACCCAGGAAGTGGTGGCGCTGAGGGTGCTGGTGCGTGAACTGAATGACCGGTTGGATCGACCACCGCCCACCTGACGTTCCCGCCCAGGGTTGATCCCCTGGGATCCTTCGTTGGTCGGCAGCCATGTCGCCCGCAATAGAGCCCTCCCTTAGGCTGCCTTCGTGTCCCATCCCCTCGACCCGCTCTCGGCTGCCGAACTGGGCGAGGTCTGCGCGGTACTCCGCGCCGAGGGATTGCTCGGCGGCCCGCGCCTGCTGTCGATGCTGCAACTCGAGGAGCCACCCAAGGACGCCGTCCGCGCGTGGCAGCCAGGAGAAACCCTTCCGCGGGTGGCGCGAGCCACCCTTTGGGATGGTGCCGAGCAGTTGGTGCGCATCGCGCTGGTAGAAGTCGGCGGCGGCGTGCTCAACGTGCAGGAGGCGCCCGGCGCCCTTGCCTCGATTCTTGCCCTGGAGTGCCAGCGGGCGAAAGACGCCGTGCTTCGAGACGAGCGCCTCCACGCTGCGCTCGCCCGTCGCGGCATCACCGACCTCGACACGGTGCACATCGAAGCCTGGTCTTTCGGGTCGGAGGTGCCCAAGGGCATCGATGCCACGCGACGGCTGGTGTGGACCCCCATGTGGCTGCGCCCCGAGCCTGACTCCAACGTCTATGCGCACCCGATCGAGGGCCTGCGCACGATTGTCGACCTGGACTCCTGCGAGGTCTTGCGCGTGGAGGAGGACGAAGACTCCCCGCCTATCCCGATGACCCCGGGTCCCTACCGGGCCGACCAGACCAAGGCCGAGGTGCGACTGCGCGACCTCGCCATCACGCAGAAGGACGGACCGTCGTTCACGGTCGACGGCTGGGGCATTCGCTGGGAGCGCTGGCGGCTGCGTGTCGGCTTCGACCAGCGCGAAGGGCTTGTCCTCCACGATGTGAGATTCGACGATGGTGGTCGCGAGCGACCGATTGCCTACCGTATGTCGATCGCCGAGCTCGTGATTCCCTACGGCGACAAGGCCCCAGGAGCGCAGCGCAAGCAGGCATTTGACACCGGGGAGTTCAGCCTGGGCAACTTCACGAACTCCCTCGCTCTGGGGTGTGACTGCCTCGGGGAGATCGTCTATCTCGATGTGGCGGTGGCCGACGCGCTCGGCAACGTGCGCGAGATCCCCCAGGCGATCTGCATGCACGAGGAGGACTACGGCATCCTCTGGAAGCACACGGACCAGAACGACCACGTTGAGGTGAGGCGCTCGCGTCGGTTCGTGGTGTCATCGATCGTCACGGTGAACAACTACGAATACGGCTACTTCTGGTACCTCTACCAAGACGGTTCCATTGAATTCGAAGCAAAGCTCACGGGCATCGTGCTGACCACCGCTGGCGAGCCGGGTGCCCCGACGCCGTCGGCCACCGCGCTCGAGCCCGGGCTCCTTGCCCCGTACCACCAGCACATCTTCTGCGCGCGCCTCGACCTTGACATCGACGGAGGACCCAACACTTTGGTGGAGGTGGAGAGCGAGCCCCTTCCACCCGGGCCGCTGAACCCCGAGGGCTCCTCCTACACGCTTCGCCAGACGGTGCTGACCCGGGAGTCAACTGCCCAGCGGGAGGTCAACCCCTTCACCGGTCGCTACTGGAAGGTCGTGAACCGCGAGGTGACCGGTCACCTGGGCGCACCGGTTGCCTACAAGCTGGTGCCTGGCCGCGTCACGTGGCCGATGGCCTCGCCAGAGTCAGTCATCGGGCGACGTGCAGGCTTCATGTACCACCACCTGTGGGCCACCCCCAACAGGAGAGACGAGCGGTACCCCGCGGGTGAGTTCCCCTACCAGCACCCGGGTGGCGCAGGTTTGCCGGAGTGGACTGCGGCGGACAGGTCGCTCGAGGACACCGACCTTGTGCTGTGGCACGTCTTCGGTACGAATCACATTCCGCGCGTGGAGGACTGGCCGGTGATGTCCGTGGAACGCACGGGATTCATGCTGCTTCCTGTGGGCTTCTTTGGCCGCAATCCCGGTATCGACGTTGCCCCGCCCGGCAGCCACTGTCATTGAGCGTGGATCGCTAGCTGCCACCGGGCTCTGCA
>CAINGG010000389.1 GCA_903848435.1 uncultured Actinomycetes bacterium
CGCCTGCCGTGGTCGCGGCCATGTGGAAGGCCGCGGGTGTAACACCCTTCAGCGGCGACGAGATGCTGCGAGCCGATGCCTGGAAGGTGGTCTCCGACGGTTCCAACCAGGGACGATCCGGCTACTTCCTGCAGCCCTACCTCGGCGAGGACAACGGCGGCCATTCCGACTACACACCGGAAACGCTTCGTGCTGCCTTGAAGGCGGGCCTCGATGACGGTTGGCAGGTCATGGTCCACACCAATGGCGATGCGGCCGTGGAATTCGTTCTCGAGGCCATGGAGGAGATCCTCCCCGCTTACGGCGAGCACGACTTGCGGCACCGCTTCGAGCACTGCTCGTTCACCACGGACGATCAGTTGAATCGCATGGCGTCCATCGGAATCTCACCCAGCTTCCTGATGAACCACCTCTACTACTGGGGTGCCGCCTTCCGCGACACGATTCTCGGGCCCGCGCGCGCGGGCCGACTCGACCGCGTGGCGACGGCCTACCAGGCGGGGCTGCGCCCGTCTTTGCACTCCGACTACAACGTGACTGCCGTACACCCGCTCCTGAGTGCGCGCACAGCAGTATTGCGCCGCACCAAGGCCGACGATCAAGTGCTCAACGCGGCCGAATGCGCGACTCCTCAGCAGGCGCTGGCCGCGATCACCACGAATGCCGCCTGGCAGATTCATGCCGACGACCGAGGCACCCTCAAGGTGGGCAACGCCGCCGACTTCGGCTTTGCCGACGGCAATCCGTGGGGATCCGATCCCTCGGGATGGGCAGACATCAACTTCAGCGCCACCTACGTCGGCGGGGAGGAGGCCTGGCATGCCTGATCAACGCAGTCCCTTGATCCCGCTGCTCTTCCTCGGCCTCCTCGCAGCCATCCAATCCGCCGACCCCAACATCTCCTCGTCCGCGCTGCTCACGGCAGGCAAGGCGCTCGACATGGGCACGCTGTCGGCCCTTGCCGCGAGCATCAGCACCTTCGTCCTGGCAGCGACGGTCATCACCACGGGCATGATGGCCGACCGCCTCGGCCGTCGAAAGGTGCTCGTGGCAGCGCTCGTGCTCAGCGCTGCCAGCGACATGCTCGTGGCACTGGCACCCGACACCTACGTCTATCTCATCGGGCGCGCCTTGGCAGGTATTGGACTCGGCGCGATCTTCGGCGCCGCTTTCGCCTACGTCAAGACGTTTGCGACCGGCAAGGGTGGCCTCCCGGCGGCTCTCGGCCTCTTCACCGCCACGTCGAGCCTCTTCACGCTCTTCATCACGTTCACGGGATCGTCGTTGGTCGGGATCGACTGGCGGCTGTCCTTCATGGTGATTCCCGCGCTGTGCGTCATCAGCATCCTCCTTGCCCTGGTGCTCCTACCGAAGGACGGCCCCCGAGTCACGAACGCCGGGCCATGGGACATCACGGGCCAGATCCTGCTGGCCGCCGGCATCATCGTCTTCCTCTACGGCGTCTCGCACGCCACCAATGGACTCACCGCGCCCTTGACGGTCATCCCGGTGCTTGTGGGTGCCGCGATCCTCGGCCTGTTCGCCCTGTGGATGCGACGCAAGGGCGAGGAGGGCGTGTTCCCCATCCGCCTCTTCCGTGAGCCCATCTTCATCGCCGCCATCCTCGTGGGACTGGTGTTCAACTTCAGCTCTGGCGTGCTCCTGCTGTCCTTCAGCAACCTCTTCCAGTACGCCAACGGCCTGAAAGGCCTGTCTCTCTCCCTCATGCAGGTGCCCTATCTACTTGCGGGGATCATCGCTGCTCTTGTCGTGGGTCGCATGCGCGGCGCTGGTCGCATCTCGCAGCGAGGCGCTGTGCTCAGCGGTGCGCTCATCCTGGTGGCCGGCCTGGCACTCTTCGCCGCAACAGCCCTCGCGCGGCCCTCCAATGCACTGCTCTTCCTGCCTGCCCTCATCATCGCCGGCACCGGACTAATCATCCCCGCCATTCCCTACGGCGGCCTGTTCCTGCAGGAAGCCGACGTCAAGCACTACGGAGCGGTGTCGTCATCTCGCACAACCGTGGGGCAGTTCTGGTACGCCCTGGGCCTGGCCGGATCGACGGTGCTCATCGATGGGCTCACCCGCAATGCGGTGAGCGCCAAACTGGGCCCATCAGCGGGCCAGGAGCTCGCGCAGTGGTCGGCGACGGGCGGCACGCCGAGCAATTCCTCGCTCCTGCCCGACGCTGCCTATGCATTCAGCAGCTCGTTCGCGGTGACCATGGTGGTTCTCGCGGTGACGGTCACGATCGCCGGCTTCGTGGCCTGGCTGCTCCTCAAGCGCTACCAGCACGCGGATCCGCCGGCCGCCCACGACGCCCATCCGCCAACGGAGGCTATTCGTCCGTGATGTCGAGGGAGATCCCGCACAATCCGATGACCGTGCCATCAGCGTCACGCAGCGGGGCCTTGATCGTCCAGTAGACGCGCTCCTCGCCGGTTTCCTTGACGACGTCGCGCTCCCGGCGGCTGACGGCCTTGCCGGAAGACATCACCGCCTCGTCGTTGACCTTGAGGTCATTGGACACCTCAAGGTCAAAGAACTCGCTGTCGTCCAGGCCGACGATCTCCTCGAGGGACGCGCCGAAGATCTCCTGGACCATGCGATTGGCATAGGTGTAACGGCCCTGCCTGTCCTTGCTGTAGACCGCGACATCCAGGGTGTCGAGAATCGTCTCGGGTGTCATGGCGAACTCCTCACTGCGGCTGCCTCCCGGAGAGTATCCTTCCGGCGTGCGCCGGATCATCGAAATGTCGCGGTACGTCGTGGTGCTGCCTTCGATCGGCGCCCTCATCGGCGGCCTCGTCCTGATCGTGATCGGGCTGTGGGAGATGGGTGCCGCGGCCGTGAAGCTGGTCCGCACCGAGGTGGCCCTCAAGGAGTCGACGGTCTCGGTGCTGGCAGCTGTTGACACCCTTCTCCTGGCCACCGTCCTGCTCGTCATCGGCTACGGCCTCTACGAACTGTTCGTCGACGAGAGCGTTGAGTTGCCCCCGTGGCTGCAAATCCACTCGCTCGACGACCTCAAGGGCAAGCTCATCGGCGTGGTCGTCGCCGTGATCGCCGTGGTGTTCCTCGGCGAACTCGTCGAGGGCA
>CAINGG010000390.1 GCA_903848435.1 uncultured Actinomycetes bacterium
CCGACGGGATCTGGGCCAATGCGGGCTACTCCGCACGCGCCTTGAGGCGCAGCAGCATCATCGCGAACGCGATCGACAGGGGCACACTGCGAGTGAAGTACGCGGTGTACAACCTCAAGTCGCGCAAGGCGACATTCGCCTGACCTGCCGGCCCTTCCGGGGAGCTAGTTCCGCAGCACCTTGTCTATGGGCCGACCTTTGGCCAGTTCGTCAACAAGCTTGTCGAGGTAGCGGATCTGCCGCATCAGGGGGTCCTCGACCTCCTCGACTCGCACGCCGCACACCACACCGGTGATCAAGGCCGCATTGGGGTTCATCTGCGCCTGCCCGAAGAAATCCTCGAAACTCGTCTGCTCATCCAGGTGCCGTCTCAACTGCGCTTCGGTGTATCCCGTGAGCCAACAGATCACCTCATCCAGTTCGCCGCTCGTCCGCCCCTTTTTCTCCACTTTCGTCACGTAGAGCGGGTACACCGAGGCCACGCTCATGCGGAACACACGACTCACGACCCCGGATGCTATACAAGGCCGCACCACGGGCCCCCGACTGGTAGGTCGCCGCCCAGCCAAATCTGCCCGAGAAAGACAAACCGCTAATCCCTCCCGTCCCTCACCACGAGGTGGTGCAATACGGCGATGGAGCTGCTTCCCTCCGCCGAGCCCTTCCCCACCTTCCCGCCTGGCTTCACGTGGGGCACCGCCTCATCGGCCTATCAGATCGAGGGCGCGTGGAACGAGGACGGCAAGGGTCCCTCGACGTGGGACACATTCACCCATCAGCCCGGGCGAGTCACGCGTGGGCAGACCGGCGACATCGCGTGCGACTTCTACCACCGCTGGGAGTCCGATCTCGATCTCATGTCGCAGCTGGGCGTGAATGCCCATCGCTTCTCGATCGCATGGTCACGGGTCCTTCCCGACGGGATCGGCCCGATCAACCCCGCGGGCATGGACTTCTACGACAAGCTCGTCGACGGACTCCTGGCGCGCGGGATCGCGCCCTACGTCACGCTCCACCATTGGGATCTGCCACAGGCCCTCGAGGACGAGGGGGGCTGGACCAACCGTGCCACCGCGGAGGCATTCGCCGAGTACGCCGCGATCATGGGCCAGCGCCTCGGCGATCGCGTGACCGGCTGGATCACTCTCAACGAGCCGTTCGTGCTCACCACCTTCGGCCACTCCTTCGGCGTTCACGCCCCCGGGCGCACGATGTTCCTCGGAGTGTGGGGCGTCGTGCACCACCTGCTGCTGGCACACGGCCTCGGCGTGCGGGCGCTGCGCGATGCTGGCGTCAGCGGGACGATCGGGATCACCCAGAACCTCTCCCCCGTGTGGCCACTCACCGACTCCCCCGCCGACCGAGCCGCAGCACAGAAACTCGACTCGATCTACAACCGGCAGTGGCTTGACCCGATCCTGCTCGGACGCCAGCCGGTCGACCCGGAGGCGACCTATCCCGGCTCGGACTTCAGCGTCGTGCGCGAGGGTGACGCCGAGATCATCGCCACGCCTATCGACATCCTGGGCGTGAACTTCTACAACCCGCAGCAGGTCAAGGGCGCGGCTCCCGACAATCCGATGGGCTTCGAGCTAACGCCCATCGAGGGCGTGCCGCGCACCGGCTTCGACTGGCCCGTCGTACCCGAGGCGCTGACCGCCTTGCTCATGGGCCTGAAGGATCACTACGGCGAGGTGCTACCCCCCGATCTACATCACCGAGAACGGCACGTCGATCCCCGACGTCATCGACCCGGACGGTCGGGTCCGCGACACCTTCCGGATCGCCTACATCGACCGTCACCTGCGCGCGCTCAACGGGGCGATACAGGCCGGCGTCGACATCCGCGGCTACTTCTGCTGGACCCTCACCGACAACTTCGAGTGGGCCGAG
>CAINGG010000391.1 GCA_903848435.1 uncultured Actinomycetes bacterium
CCGACCTGCCTCGCACCCCGTCTGAGCGCGTGGCCAAGCAGCAGATCATCCCGGGACGCACCTGGGACACCGAGACGTCGAGCTGGCAGCAGTCTGAGTCCGCGTCCTTGCGCACGGTGACCTACGACGGGCCAACGCATGAGGCCACCGTACGACGCATCTACGAGATGTCGTTCCCCGCATCCGTGCGAGCGGAGTGGTCGACGATCAGCCGGCATCGCGCTGACGAAGAGCTTGTCGTCCTCGTGGATGGCAACGACGCGGTCGCCTTCGCCCTCATCCGACACCTCGGCGACACGGACTTCACCTTCCTGCGCTACTTCGCCGTGGATGCCACCCGGCGCGGCGACGGCTACGGCGCCCACCTGCTCGCCGACCTGGCCGAACGGCTCACCGTCAACGGACGCACCGCCCTGCTACTCGATGTCGAAGATCCCGCGGGCGAGCCCGACCACCCTGAGCACGTGCGGCGCATCGCCTTCTACGAGCGCAACGGCGTGGCTCTGCTGCCCGTCGTCGATTACGCGCCCCCCGAGCACGGGTCCACCGGCGAGGTGGTGCCGCTGCTGCTCATGGGCCGACCGCTCGGTGATGCACCGGCCCTTGAAGGACCACGACTCGATGGGGCCGTGCGCGCAGTGCTCGTGCACCGCTACGAGGTGGAGCTCTAGCTCAGCGCTTCTTGCAGGCGAGGGCCAGCACGGTCTCGGGCGGATCCGAGACCGTGACCGAGCATCGCAGCTTCTCGCTCTCGATGATGACACCGACGCCACTGCCCTTGACGTCGATGCTCGACGTGACGCCGTACTCCTCGGTCACCTGCCGCAGTTGCGGGCTCACGGCGATGACGACTAACTCGGACGTGAGGCTGGCCGGCGGGATGGTGTTGAGTTGATCCATGATCGCGTCGGCCACCTTGTAGGCCGGATCGACATCATCCGAGGGAGCGGCAGCTGGAATGCTCGGGGTCGCGCTGGTCGGGGCCGCAGGCGTCAGGTCGGAAGTGGACGCGTCGGGTGTCGGGGTCGACATCGGCAGGCTGGACGCAGGATTGGCCGATGGGGATTCGCCTTGGATCGATGAGCACCCCACCAGGAGGGCGGCCCCGATGACGCCACCCGCAGTAAGGAGGGCGACAGCGCGAACGCGTGCGACGGTGGCGGGCATGCACCGACGGTAGCGGCGCGCAGGCCACCGATGCGACTCGAGTGCCACGGACGAGGCCGCGCTGCAGCCCTTCAGCCCTAGGACCCCGTGAGTACGACGTAGCCCCACGACAGACTCGACGCGGTGATGAGCCATGCCTGGTAGGGCAGCAGGAGCGCACCGCACCACCAGGCCTCACGCCACGCCAGGACCACCATCGGGATCGTCAGCAGCGCGCACGCGGTAAGGCTGATCGCCGCGCCCACCAAGTGGTGCGGCACGTAGAACAACCATGCCCACAGGATCGCTGCCGTGACGGACGTGGCGAAGAAGAGCAGATATGCGGTGAGCGGTCGCGGCTGCATGCGCAGGGCCAGGACGACGCCGATCACCGCGAGAACGGTGAAGTTGTAGGCCCAGGCAAGCCCGAAGACAGAGCCTGGCGGCTGCCATGCGGGCCGTGGCAGGGAGAGATACCAGGCGGAGTTAGTGGACACCCA
>CAINGG010000392.1 GCA_903848435.1 uncultured Actinomycetes bacterium
CCGGGTCGCCGCGGGACTCCTGGTCGGCGTGCCGCTTCTCCTGCTCATCCTGGCGACGCTTGGCGCCCTCGCGGAAGAGTCGGTCGAGGGACTGCCGGTCGTGCCGTGGCAGACGCTGTGGGCACTGCCGCTGGACCGCTGGATCCGCGATATCGCCGCTGCCCTGACGCTCGGCTTCGTCATCGTGGGCGGCCTGCTGCTCCCGCGCCGTGATCCGCGACTGCTCAAGGCAGCCTCGCTGTCGGCGATCGTGTGGCTGGCCGCACTCGTCGCGCAGGTGATGCTCACTGTGTCCGAGTTGCTCGGCCGCTCATGGTCAGCGTCACTCGAGCCGGTCATCGTCCAGTCGCTCATCACGCAGACGCAGCTCGGACAGCTGCTCGTCGCGCAGATCGTGCTGGTCGGATTGGTCTGCGTTCTCGGCTGGGCGGTGCTCAACCGGGTGACCGGCTACATCGTGCTCGGCCTGGCCATCGGTGCGGCGGTGCTGCCCGCGCTGACCGGGCACTCCGGGTTGCACTCAGGCCATACTGCGGCCTCGATCTCGCTTTCCATTCACCTCGTATCCGTCGGCGTCTGGGTGGGCGGCCTCGTCGCCGTCTGCGCCTATGTCGCGCGCGCGCCAGCGGACGCTGACGTCGCCATCCGCCGATTCAGCGCGCTGGCCCTTGTGTGCGTGATCGCGCTCGCCGAAAGCGGATTGGTCAACGCATCGCTGCGCATGGACGGCATCGCATCGCTCATCACCTCGCCCTACGGCACGCTCATCGTCGCCAAGGGCACCCTCCTCGCCGCACTCGTCGTATTCGGCTGGCGGCAGCGCAAGCGCGTGGTGCCGCAGGCATCGACAGTCACGGGACGGCAGTTGCTTCTTCGGCTGGCAGCCTTCGAGGCCGTCCTGCTCGGCCTCGCCCTGGGCCTCTCGGTGGCGCTGTCGCGAACTGCTCCTCCGGCCGGCGCCATCGCCGGCGATCGCATCACATCCGGCGCCCTTGTCCTGCTGACGCTGGGCGTCCCGGTCGTGCTGGTCTGGGCGGGGGCGCGGCCGCGCTTGCTTGAACGCGCCACGCGCGCCTATCCCGAGCCCTTCGCTGTGCTCGCTCTCGTCATGGCCTTCGTGATGTCGGCGCTGGTGCCCTCGGGTGCGCTAGGCATTGGCCTCGCAGCACTCATTGCCAGCGTGCTTCTCGTCCTTGCTGGCTGGGCCTTCGTGATGGCGGCGGCAAGCCCGCGCGGCGTCCCGGCTATCGCTCTTTCCATGATCGCCTGGCCCGCACTCATCTGGTGGTCACAGCACGCGCTCGAGACGCCATGGCAGATGCTGCTCACCATCGGGCTCGCCGAGATCCTGCTGGGGCTCCTGCTCATCCAGCGCGTACGCGCGGATCATCCCGCGGAGACCGTCGCACGCCAGGAGGTGAACGTCGCATGAGCCAGGAGGGCAAGCGCAGGATGAAAGACTTTTGGACCCTTCACGTGCCCTTGGTGCTCGTGCTGGCTCTCTGCACAGTGGCCACGGTCATCGAATACCAGCGAGCGCAGGAAGGCGTGGGGCGCGCGTGGGTCTACACCTTCCAGTGGCCCATCATCGGCCTCTTCGCGATCGTCATCTGGAACCGCTATCGCAAGCACGGCAACCTCACCACGTGGTTCACGGATCGCTACCGCAAGCGCATCGAGGCCTACCGGGCCGAAGCGGAGGCCGTCGAGGATCCCGAGCCCGCTCCGGTCGACCCCGACGAGGTTGCCTGGCGCGCATACGTCGAGGATCTGCAGCGCCAGGACCGCACTCACGAACCACCCCCACGCTCGCTCTGATTACCGCCCGATCGTCCGGAGCCGCTAATCTTCTCCGGGCCCATCGTGGGCCCCAGGGGGAC
>CAINGG010000393.1 GCA_903848435.1 uncultured Actinomycetes bacterium
CGGTGTCGCCGCGCATCCCAGTCCCGGCTGGGACGGCCCCACGGTGGTCGGTGGCCTGTCGGCCGCCGGCTATCGAATCTCCACGTCCGGCGCCGCCGAGCGCAAGGGGATCGTGCATCGGCTCGATGTCGGCACGACAGGCCTCATGGTTGTCGCCAAGAGCGAAGCGGCGTATTCCCATCTCAAGGAGCAGTTCAAGGAACGCACGGTCGACAAGACCTACCGCGCCATCGCGCAGGGGCTGCTCGATCCGCTGAGCGGCACTGTCGATGCGCCCATTGACCGGCACCCCGGGGCCGACTACAGGATGGCGGTCGTCGCGGGCGGAAAGCCGAGCGTGACGCACTACGACACGCTTGAGGCCTTCCCCTACGCCAGCCTGCTGGAGATCGACCTCGAGACCGGGCGCACGCACCAGATTCGGGTGCACCTTTCGGCCATGCGTCACCCACTCGTGGGCGACCTGACCTATGGCGCCGACCCGACGCTTGCGCAGCGGCTGGGCATCAACCGCCCGGCGCTGCATGCAGCACGACTGTGTCTGGAGCATCCGGGCACCGGCGAGCGCATGGAGTTCGAGTCGCCCGACCCGCCGGACTTCACGGAGGCACTTCGCCGCCTCGCGGCCGGTGCGTAGAGGTCGGTCGCTAGGACGGCTCGAAGGCCCGTTCGTGCACCTGCACGGGCAGGCGGGCGGTGAGGGTGGTGGGTGTCTCGCGGCTCAGCGACCAGTCGAAGGTGCAGCGGGTCAGTACCACGGTGCCCAGGCCCGCCTGGGTGATCTCGCTCGCGTCGCCGTCGTCGACGACGCGCAGGAGCACGAGGTCGTGCTCGCTCATTTCGACGGAGATGTCAACCGTCGCAGCACGACCGTGGCGCACCGCGTTGGAGACGGCTTCCGTCGCGAGCTCGGCGACCGCCTCGGCACACAGGGGGTCGTCCGCGAGCAGGGCGGAGGCAGTGCCGTCG
This sequence comes from uncultured Actinomycetes bacterium, assembly GCA_903848435.1. Classification (GTDB taxonomy): domain Bacteria; phylum Actinomycetota; class Actinomycetes; order S36-B12; family S36-B12; genus Mxb001. The sequence continues at coordinate 970 of CAINGG010000393.1, forward strand.
ATCTGCCAGCGCACGTCGGCAACGCCAGACCACGTCTGGGTCACGTCGCGCAGGACATCCTCGATGACGAGCGTCGCGCTCGCGGGACCGAGCGCCGCCGCGAGGGATGCCTGCAAATCGGCCCGCAAGGAGGCCATGTCGGGCCCTGCGCCATCGTCGGCATCCAGGGATCTGCGCAGGCCCAGCATGCGCGCGTGCAGCAAGGACTGGACCGGACCGTGCAGCGCCCTTGAGAGTCGGCCGCCCTGCTCCCACGCCTCGGCATTGACACGTGCCAGAGACCAGCGCAGGTCACGGTTGGTCTCGGCGAGTTCGACGGTGATGGCGCGCATGCCTGAGGTCAGCATGGACACGATCGCGATAAGGATGCCGAAGACCGGCACTGCGACCAGCGCGAGTCGCGCGAAGGCGCCCTGTCCGCGGTCGCCGTAACCGAGGACGGCCGCGACCGCCGAGCACACCACGGCCGTGACCACGAGCACGACCGCGATGCTCACCCACGCGACGGCGGGTGAGTCCGCCTTGCGGGTGGCCAGCCATCGCCGCCCGGTGATCAAGCACGCGGCGAGTACGGCAAGCGTGCCGGCCAGGGTCAGTAGCCCGCGCGCCGGCGAGTAGACCAGCAGTCCGCCGGGTATCCCGATGACGGCCATGAGCACCACGAGCGGGAGCGGCCGGATCGCCTGCGCGGGGTCGGGCGAGCGAAAGACATTCCGCCAAGGCACGAGGGGTACCCGGGACGGCGCATCGACGTCCCACGTCGGCAGGTCACGGGCGAGCTGATGGCTGAGTGGCCGGACGACATCACCCGCCAAGGTTTCCAGGGCCAGCACCGTGGCCGAGGCGTCATCGACGGGTAGGCGCGAGATCTCCTCATTGAGCTGCTGCTGCACACGCTGCACGGCTTGGGTGCGACGCTGCTCCAAGCCCTGCGCCGAGGCATTGAGAAGCCTTCCGAGTTGTTCCTGCTCGATGATGAGGGCGCTAGCCTCTCGTCGGTATTCCAGGACTGCACCGGCGGCCGCTGCGCCCACGACGAACGCCGCCGGGATGGTGACGAGGCTGGAGACCAGCCGAACCAGCGCGCTGGCAGTCGAGTCCTGCGCGAGGCCAGCGGTGACCAGGATCGCCTGCAGTGCGCCGCCACGCACGAGACCCGCGAGGAGCAGAGCGAGGATCACCGCGGCGAGGCGTCTTCGGTCGAGAGGCGTCTCGTTGCCGATGCGGCGAATGACGGCGTACCACGCGCCGAGCATCACGGCGCAGGCAAGGGCGCCCGCGATGGCGGCGGCAGCGGCCCGCTGCAGAGCCCCGCCAGTCACGGTCTGTCCACCACCGAGCAGGTTCAGCGCCGTGCTCCAGGCGATGACGAGCACGAGGACCGGCCAGGAAACCGGGGCCGGCCCGGTCAGGCGACGAAGGAGCGGAGTCACCGTGGATCAGGCCCGGGGCGGAAGGCCGACGTATTC
>CAINGG010000394.1 GCA_903848435.1 uncultured Actinomycetes bacterium
ATCACCGACCTCGAGATATTGGTCGACGGCGAGGTCCGCGATGACCCACAGGACCGCGATCGGACCCAGGGCTGCGATCGCGGGGTTGTCATCCAGGCGATCCCGGGCGATCTCGGGGTCGTGGTTGCGCCCGTGCCGGACGCTCACCGCAAAGTCGGGCCCGATGAAGGAGGCCACCTGTCCGGTCTCGACATCGGAGGAGTCGTCGATCCATTCGAGGGTCTTGAGCAAGGCGAACAGTTCGTCGTGGTCGTATTCGATCTTGGCGCGCTGCTGCGGAGAGGCGCTGTCCTCGACCAGCAGGGGATCGAGGCCGAAGGTCTCGGCCACCATCGAGACCTCATCATGCGCCGGATCCGGCAGGCTCAGCCAGACATAGCCACCGGCGTCCTTGGCGTCCTTGGCGAGTTGGGTGATGCTCGCGCGGGCTGCTGTCGCGTCAGCGGTGTCGATGTCGAAGTCCGAGCCGGGGGTGCGGACGCCGTCCTTGTAGACGCCCATGCACCGGATCATGAAGACCTCACTTCGTCGTCGCACCAACGAGATGCGCCACGGCCATTGTGGCAGCGCCTCGCTACCCTCGTGCTCATGGCCACGGTGATTCTCGTTCGTCATGGGCGTACGCCGGCCAACGTCCAAGGGATCCTCGCCGGGTGGACCCCTGGGATCGGCCTCGATGACGTCGGTCGCGAGCAGGTCGAGAAGGCAGGCGCTCGCCTGGCCGCCCTTCGCCTCTCCGCGGTCGTGACGAGCCCGCTGGACCGCACGCGCGAGACCGCTGCGGCGATCCTGGCCTCCCAATCGCGCGACGTTGCCCTCCACGAGGACGAGCGGGTCGGCGAGTGCCGCTATGGCGACTGGACCGGGCGGTCGCTGAAGGACCTGTCCAAGGACCCGCTGTGGAAGGTGGTGCAAGGCCACGCCAGTGCTGTCACCTTCCCGGGTGGGGAGTCCATGCCCGCCATGCAGGCCCGCGCGGTCGACGCCGTGCGCGAGTGGAATGCGCGCCTGGGAGAGAAGGCCGTCTACGCGGTGGTGAGCCACGGAGACGTCATCAAGGCCGTTCTTGCCGACGCCCTCGGCATGCACCTGGATCACTTCCAGCGCATCGTGATCGATCCGGCATCGGTATCCGTCGTGCACTACACCACATCGCGTCCATTCGTCCTGCGCGTCAATGACGCGTCCGGCGACCTCGCGACACTCCAGCGGCGCACCCGCCGCAAGCGGTCGGGCGACGCCGCCGTGGGGGGCGGTAGCGGCGACGCGTAGGTAGGCTGGCGGGGTGTCGCGCCGCATCCTCACTTTCGACGCGCCTCGTCGATTTATCGCGGGCACGGTCGGCATGCCGGGGGAGCGCACGTTCTTCCTCCAGGCGGCGCAGGGCGGTGACCTGGCCACCGTGTCGTTGGAGAAGGCGCAGGTGGCCCTGATCGCCGATCGGCTCGATGAACTCCTCGACGAGGCGGGCGCATCGAGTGCCGCCAACCCTGACGACAACGACCCACTGGATGTGCCCTTCGAGGAGGAATTCCGCGCGGGCGCGTTGGCCCTGGGCTGGGATCCGGCGACGTCACGGGTCGTGATCGAGGCGCACGCCCTGACGGAGGACCGCGAGCCCGCCGAGCTTGGCGACGACGATGACAGTGCTGCCGACACGCTGCGAGTGGTTCTCGAACCCGCGATGTGCCGCGCATTCATTCGCAGGGCCCGGGCCCTCGTCTCCGCGGGCCGACCACCGTGTCCCTTCTGCCTGCAACCGCTCGACCCGGCGGGACACATCTGTGCGCGCGCCAACGGCTACCGGCGCAGGTCGTGAGCCAGGCACCCGACCTGCGCGATGTCCTGACAGTGGGCGACCTCGAGATCGAAGGGCGTCTGAGCGGGGCCTCGAATGCGACGCTCAGGGCCACGGCCTCGCTAGATGGAGTCGATGTCGTCTGCGTCTACAAGCCGCGGCGCGGCGAGCGACCGCTGTGGGACTTCCCGTCCGGCTCACTGGGTGAGCGCGAGGTGGCCGCCTACGTCGTATCGCGTGCCACCGGCTGGGATCTGGTGCCGACGACCGTCTGGCGCGAGGACGGCCCATTCGGACCGGGCATGTGCCAGCTGTGGATCGAGGCGAACGACGAGGCGACGCCGGTGCGCGTGGTCGATGACCCCCTGCCCGGCGCCTGGCGCACGGTGGCCGAGGGTGAGGGCCTGGACGGTGGCCTCGTGCGCCTCGTACACGAAGACGTCGCCGACCTCCGTCGACTGAGCCTGCTGGATGTCGTGGTGAACAACGCCGATCGCAAGGGCGGTCATGCGTTGCGAGATGACTCCGGCCGGCTCTTCGCCATTGACCACGGACTGACATTTCACGACGACGACAAGCTGCGCACGGTCCTGTGGGGATGGGCGGGCACGCCCATCGACCCTGCAGACCGTGCTGATCTCGAGTCGTTGGCGCGTCGCTGGGGCGACGTCGTGGATGAGCTGAGGCCCTGGCTCGCGACGCGCGAGATTCGGGCGGCCGGCGCGCGACTCGACGCGCTGCTGACTGCGGGCATCCATCCCGAGCCTGAGGGCGCATGGCCGGCGCTGCCCTGGCCGGCCATGTGATCGCACTAGGCTCCTGACGTGGATTCCTGGGAGGCGCCTGACGTCCCGCGCCTGCCAGGGGCCGGTCGCCCACTGCGCCTCTACGACTCTGCGACCCAGCAGATTCGCCCCACGTCCCCCGGGCCGGAGGCGCGCATCTACGTCTGCGGGATCACGCCGTATGACGCGACGCACATGGGTCATGCCGCGACGTACATCGCCTTTGATCTCGTGCAGCGGGCGTGGCTGGATGCCGGACACTCGGTGTTCTACGTGCAAAACGTCACTGATATCGACGATCCCCTCCTGGAGCGAGCGGCGGCAACGGGACAGGACTGGCGAGACATCGCGCAGCGTGAGACGCAGCTCTTTCGCACCGACATGGTGGCCCTGCGGGCGCTCCCGCCACGCGAATACATCGGCGCCGTCGAGTCGATCCCATCCGTCGTCCGCTGTGTCCAAGAACTGCAGCGCCGCGGGTGCGTGTACTCGATCGATGGCGACCTGTATTTCGACGTCAGCTCCGACCCGATGTTCGGTGAGGTGTCCCATTACGACCTCGAGGAGATGACGGCGCTCTTCGCCGAACGCGGTGGCGACCCGCTGCGTTCGGGCAAGCGTCACGGCCTCGATCCGTTGCTATGGCGCGCGGCCCGCCCGGAGGAGCCCGCCTGGGACACCGAGCTCGGGCACGGACGCCCCGGCTGGCACATCGAGTGCGTGGCCATTGCGCTCGACACCCTGGGCATGGCCTTCGATGTGCAGGGCGGCGGGAGCGATCTCCTCTTCCCGCACCACGAGATGGGCGCGGCCCACGCCGAGGTGATGACCGGCGAGTGGCCCTACGCCCGTCACTACGTGCACACCGGCATGGTCGGCCTCGGTGGCGAGAAGATGAGCAAGTCGCTCGGCAACCTGGTCTTCGTGTCGCGGCTCCGCGAGGAGGGCATCGACCCCATGGCCATCCGCCTCACGCTCGTGGGGCACCACTATCGGGGGGGCTGGGAGTGGACGGATGACGGCCTAGCGCAGGCGCAGAAACGGCTGGCTCTCTGGCGTGACGGTGCCGCACTAGCGAGCGGTCCGTCCTTCGACGCCACACTCGAACGCATGCGCGAGGTGCTGGCCGATGATCTCGATTCTCCTCGTGCGGTGGCCGCGGTCGATCGCTGGGTCGATGACGCCTTGGCGCGCGGCGGACGAGATGAGCAGGCGCCAGCGCTCATGGCTGCCGCCTGCGATGCGCTCCTCGGGGTGAGGCTTGGCTAGGCCTTCTTCTCGTCGTGGCCGCCGAAGGCCTTTCGCTGGGCGGACTGCACCTTGTAGGCGAAGTCAGCCATGCCCTGCGAATCGAATCGCGAGTAAAGGGCCTCGGTGAGCACGGGCGCGGGCACGCCCTCTTCAATGGCGGCGATCGACGTCCAACGACCCTCGCCCGAGTCCGAGACCCTCCCGGAAAACTCCGATAGGTCATTGCTTTCGCTGAGCGCAAGGGCAGTGAGGTCGAGGAGCCAGGATCCGATCACGCTGCCGCGCCGCCAGACCTCGGTGATCGCTGGCAGGTCGAATTCATACTGGTAGTACTCGGGGTGCTCAAGGGGAGCGGTCTCGGCATCGGCGGTGCGCTGGCGCAGGCCCGTGTCGGCGTGCTTGAGGATATTGAGTCCCTCGGCGAAGGCCGCCATGATGCCGTACTCGATGCCGTTGTGGACCATCTTGACGAAGTGGCCGGCACCGTTAGGTCCGCAGTGCAGCCATCCCTCTTCTCCTGGCAGCAGCGGACCTGTCCGCTCGCCGGTGCGAGCGGCCGAAGCGACGCCGGGGGCGATCGACGACCAGATCGGATCGAGCCGATCAACGGCGTCATCATCTCCGCCGATCATCAGTGAGTAGCCGCGCTCGAGTCCCCAGACTCCGCCGGACGTGCCACAGTCGATGTAGTGGATTCCGCGCGGACGCAAGGCGGCGGCTCGACGGATGTCATCGCGGTAGTAGGAGTTGCCACCATCGATGAGGGAGTCGCCAGGTGAGACAAGTGCCCCTAGCTCGTTGACGACGCTCTCGGTGATCGCGCCTGCCGGGACCATGATCCAGGCCGCCCGAGGGGGAGTGAGGAGTGAGACGAACTCCTCGAGGGATGATGAGCCCACGGCACCCTCGGCCACCAATGTCGCCACGACCTGCGGATCGCGGTCGTAGACGACGGCACTGTGTCCGTCGCGCATGATGCGACGCACGATGTTGGCGCCCATCCGGCCGAGCCCAACCATCCCCAACTGCATCGGTGCTGAAGTCGCCATGCTTCGATTCCCTTCAAGGTGGCCAGCGGGCAACAGAACAGTGACCGTTGGTGCATACGCTGTACGAGTCGCCCACGGTAGTGCAAGGCTTCCGGCATGAATATCCGGGAATCCATCGACCCCACTCGCACCGCCGCATGGCAGCGGCTGGAGGCGCTCGCCCCCGACCTTCGCGAGCGACACCTGCGCGAGCTGTTCGCCGATGAGCCGGGCCGCGGACCCGCCTGGACGCTCGAGGCCGCGGGCCTGCGCGCCGACTTCAGCAAGCAGCGAGTCACTCACGAGGTCATGGCGGCCCTGCTAAGCCTTGCCGACGATTGCGAAGTCCTGGCGCGTCGCGATGCGATGTTCGAGGGCCAGCACATCAACGTCACCGAGGACAGGTCCGTCCTTCACACGGCCCTTCGGCTTCCTCCGGGCCCAGCACTCGATGTCGACGGCGTCAACGTGGTCGCCGAGGTCAACGACGTGCTCGAGCGCATGGGTGGGTTCGCTCGGCGCGTGCGCAACGGGGATTGGACCGGAGCCTCCGGCCGCCGCATCCGCAATGTCATCAATATCGGCATCGGCGGCTCCGACCTCGGTCCGGCGATGGCCTACATCGCCCTGAAGTTCTACTCCGACCGTGCCATGACCTTCCGTTTCGTCTCCAATGTGGACCCCACCGACATCAGTGAGGCGATTCGCGATCTCGATCCGGCCGAGACGCTCTTCATCGTGGCCTCGAAGACCTTCGGCACCCAGGAGACGCTCACCAACGCCAAGGCGGCGCGCCAATGGGTGGTTGACGCACTGGGGGAGGACGCCGTCGAGAAGCATTTCGTCGCGGTCTCGACGAATGCCGAGCGCGTTTCTGCTTTCGGTATCGACACGGCGAACATGTTCGGGTTCTGGGACTGGGTCGGCGGGCGGTATTCGATGGACTCGGCCATCGGGCTGAGCACCATGATCGCCGTCGGCCCCGACCGCTTCCGCGAGATGCTCAACGGCTTCCATGCGATGGACGAGCACTTCCGCCACGCGGATCCTTCTTCGAACATCCCACTGCGTATGGGTCTTGTCGCCGTGTGGAATCGCGACTTCCTAGGCATTCATACCAATGCCGTGCTGCCCTACGCACAGTTCCTATCGCGCTTCCCGGCGTACCTGCAGCAGCTCACCATGGAGAGCAACGGCAAGTCGGTGAGGCTCGATGGCGCCCGTGTCGACTACGACACCGGGGCGATCTACTGGGGCGAGCCAGGCACCAATGGCCAGCATTCGTTCTACCAGCTGTTGCATCAGGGCACGGAGATCGTGGCCTGCGACTTCATCCTGTTTGCGCAGGCCCTGGAGCCGGTCTTCGACATGCAGGACATGCTCGCCGCCAACGCCCTCGCGCAGGCCGCGGTGCTGGCCTTCGGCCGCACGGCCGAGGAAGTGCGCGCGGAGGGGGTGCCGGAGGCCCTGGTGCCGCACAAGGTGATGCCGGGCAATCGCCCGTCGACCTTCATCCTGGCCGCACGCCTGGATCCGCATGCGCTCGGTGCCCTCATCGCTCTCTACGAGCACAGCGTGTTCGTACAAGGTGCCGTGTGGGGGATCGACTCGTTCGACCAGTGGGGAGTCGAACTCGGCAAGGCCATGGCCAACTCGATCCTGCCCGACCTGCAGGACGCCGATCGGCCACTTGATCGAGACTCCTCGACCAACGACCTCATCCGCGCGTATCAGGCGATGCACGCCACGACGTGAGCTAGGAGTCGTCGGAACCGCGTCGGCGCAGGTAGCGCTCGAATTCGCGGGCGATCGCCTCACCGCTTGCCTCGGGGAGGTCGGTGGTGTCGCGAGCCTCTTCGAGCTGTCGGACGTAGTCGGCGACCTCCTCGTCCTCCGCCGCGAGTTCGTCGACGCCGAGTTCCCACGCACGCGAATCCTCGACGAGGTCGCCGAGCGGCACGGGGACGTCGAGGAGATCCTCGACGCGCCTGACGAGGGCGAGAGTCGCCTTGGGCGAGGGCGACTGGGCGACGTAGTGGGGCACGGCGGCCCACAGCGATACCGACGGCAGGGAGCGGCGCGCGCACGCGTCCTGCAGGACGCCGACGATGCCCGTGGGGCCCTCGTAGTGCGATGGTTCGACCCCTAGGCGCCGGGCGGTGCCGCTGTCGGTCGCTGTCCCGGTCACGGGGACCGGCCGGGTGTGGGGGCTGTCGGACAGCAGGGCGCCGAGGGTGACCGCCATGCTCACTCCGAGCTCGGCGCACAGCCCGAGGAGTTCGTCGGTGAATTGCCGCCAGCGCATGTTGGGCTCGATGCCGTGGACGAGGACGACGTCGCGGGTGGCAAGGGGCAGGCGCGCGACATAGAGCCGCGTCGTCGGCCACGTGAGACGGCGCACACCGGAGTCGTCGAAGGCGATCGTGGGGCGGTTCACCTGATAGTCGTAGTAGTCCTCGGGATCCATCTCCGCGAGCGGTTGCGCGCCCCACACATCGCGCAGGTGGTCGATCGCGTCGCTTGCCGCGTCGCCGGCGTCGTTCCAGCCTTCAAAAGCGGCAACCAGGACGGGGTCCTCGAGTTCGGGCAGTGCCTCGAACTCGATCATGCGCGCTCCCTAACTCGGACGACTGGCACTCTACGCCAACGCTCCGCGTAGTCTTGCCGGGCCATGCCCGACCTCGCCGTGCTCTTCGACCTCGACGGAACCCTCATCGATTCGGAGGGGCTGTGGTGGCGCGCGGAGTGCCTTGTTGTCGACGGACTCGGCGGCACGTGGACGCCCGAGGACCAGGCACGGTGCCTGGGCGGGCCCCTGGAGCGCGTGTCCGCCTACATGGCCGATCGCTCAGGATCCGCGCGGACACCCGAGGACATCGGGCAGGAGCTGCTCGACCGCATGGAGGCACTGCTGCGCAGCGAGCCGCTCGAGTGGCGTCCCGGAGCACGCGAATTGCTCGCGGAGTGTCGTGCCACGGGCGTGCCCACCGGGCTCGTCTCCGCCTCGCATCGTCGGCTTCTAGACGCGGTTGACGACGCCATCGCCCGTGATGTGCATGCACGTGGCGATCACGCCTTCGACGTGACGGTGGCGGGCGACGAGGTAACCAACGGCAAGCCCCATCCGGAGCCCTACGTGGCGGCGGCCCGAATGCTGGAGGTGCCGATAGAGCGGTGCATCGTGCTCGAGGACTCGCCGACCGGGGTAGCGTCGGGCCAGCAAAGCGGGGCATTCGTCGTCGCGATCC
>CAINGG010000395.1 GCA_903848435.1 uncultured Actinomycetes bacterium
CGCGCTCGGGCATCGCGACCATCCACTCGAGCACGCGCATGCCGCCAAGAGACGGCCCGAGCATGAGCGCCCACTCATCGACGCCGAGGGCGTCACTGAGCCGTCGCTCCACCTCGACCATGTCGGCCACGGTGACAACAGGAAAGCGACTACCCCAGGGACGACCATCCGGGGCCGTGCTGGCCGGACCCGTCGTGCCCTGGCAGCCGCCCAGCACATTGGCGCACACGACGAACCACCGGTCGGTGTCCAGCGGTCGCCCGGGACCGACGAGGTCGTCCCACCAGCCACCGGTGATGTGGCCGGGGCCCGCCGACCCCGTGACATGCGAGTCGCCCGTGAGGGCGTGGCAGATGTAGACGGCGTTCGTGCGGTCCTCGTTGAGCACGCCCCAGGTCTCGTAGGCGACGCGCACATCGGGCACGACGCTGCCCGTCTCCAAGGCGACGTCGCCGACATCGAGGAATCGGCGCTCCCCCACGTCGAACCCCTCCCGCCAGGCACCGCTGGCGGGAGGTGGTCCGTCGTAGGACAGGGGACCGTAGGGCTGCGTCATGCGCGGCTCAGGACTCCTTCGCCGCCCGGAAGCCGGCGTCGAGGTCGGCCAGGATGTCGTCGATTCCCTCGAGTCCGACGGCCAGGCGCACCAGTCCCGGCGTGACGCCCGCCGACAGCTGCTCCTCCGGAGACAGCTGCGAGTGGGTGGTCGACGCGGGATGGATGACCAGGCTGCGCACGTCGCCGATGTTCGCGACGTGGCTATGCAGCTCCAGTGCCTCGACGAAACGCGTACCCGCGTCGAGGCCACCCTTGATCTCGAAGGACAGCACGGCACCCGGGCCCTTGGGGGCGTACTTCTTCGCCAGGGAGTGCCACGGGCTCGACGGCAGGCCTGCGTAGTTCACCGACAGCACCTCATCGCGACCGGTGAGGAATTCGGCGACCTTCGCGGCATTCTCGACGTGCCGGTCCATGCGCAGGCTCAGGGTCTCGAGACCCTGCGCGAGCAGCCAGGCGTTGAAGGGGGCCACCGCCGCACCGAGGTCGCGGAGCAACTGCACACGAGCCTTGAGGATGAACGAGAGGTTGGCGCCGAACGCCGACCCCACGCCGAGGTCGCGCGCATAGACCAGGCCGTGGTAGCTCGGGTCCGGCGGGTTGTAGTTGGGGCAGCGATCGGGGTACTGCGCGTAGTCGAAGTTCCCGCTATCGACGATGACACCGGCAATCGCCGTGCCGTGACCGCCGATGTACTTCGTGGCCGAGTGCACCACGACGTCGGCGCCCCACTCGATGGGGCGCACGAGATAGGGAGTAGCGACGGTGTTGTCGACGATCAGCGGCACGCCGATCTCATGTGCAACCCCCGCCACCCCAGCGATGTCGAGGATGTCGTTCTTGGGATTGGCAATCGACTCGCCGTAGAAGGCCTTGGTGTTGGGCCGGGCAGCCGCCCGCCACGAGTCGAGGTCGTCCGGGTTTTCGACGAAGCTCACCTCGATGCCGAGCTTGGGCAGCGTGTAGTGGAAGAGGTTGTAGGTGCCTCCATAGAGGCTGGGGCTCGACACGATGTGGTCGCCGGCCTCCGCGACGTTGAGGATCGCGAGTGTCTCGGCGGCCTGGCCGCTGGAGGTGAGCAGCGCACCAACGCCGCCTTCGAGCGAGGCGATGCGATCCTCGACCGCTGCCTGGGTCGGGTTCATGATGCGCGTGTAGATGTTGCCGAGTTCCTTCAGCGCGAAGAGGTTGGCAGCGTGCGTCGTGTCATTGAACGTGTAGGACGTCGTCTGGTAGATGGGCAGGGCGCGTGCGTTCGTGGCTGCGTCCGGCGCCTGACCGGCGTGAATCTGACGGGTCTCGAAGGACCAACCGTTGCTCATGTGACTGTTCTCCTAGAGGTGATGTGGGCAGGGATGTTCGCGGATCCGGTGGGACCGGACGGCAGGAGGGCGTGCCTCAGCGAGAGTGGTGCATCCGACAACAGGACATACGACCTCCGAGCCATCCGGGGTCTTGCCCTGTGCAAGACCCGCGCTTGCCTGCAATGCAGGCCCGGTCATCACCCGGGGCACCCCACCGCGGTCGGAGGGTTGCCGGCCAGCAAGCCGGGGCTATGCGCTGGCACTCATGACCTGGTTTCACGTTACCCCATGAGGGACGAGACTCTCAACCTCCCCCCAGCGAGGCCTCACGCCGCCCGAAGACTCTCTAGGCTGCGCCCATGAACCAGGTGGACGCACCGCCCGATCCTGCGGCTGCTGTCGACGCGCGGGCGTCCGTGGCCAGCCGTCCCCTCGTCATTGCGCTCGTGGCGCTGTGTCTGCTCGTCGCGGCTGTCTTCGCATGGGCAACCTTCGGGCGGGCACCGCAGACGGTCACCGGTTTCGGCTACGTCGTCCCCGACGGAGGATTCACCGAGGTGGGCACGACCGTGTCCGGCCTGGTGGAGAGCGTCAATGTCGAGCCCGGCCAGAGAGTACGCACCGGCGAGGAACTCGTCCGCGTCGTCAGCGAGGGCAACGAGAGCATCAGCGAGTCAGTGGTGAGTCCGGCGGAGGGGGTCGTCGTCGAGGTCGTCGCCCTGCCCGGACGCATCACGGACCCGGGAGACCCCATGGTCTACCTGCAGCCGGATGGCGCCCCCCTCGTCGTGAAGGGCTTCATCGCGGCCACGTCGTCGGAGACCATCACCGTGGGCATGCCGGCGTCAGTGTCTCCCGCGGACGCTCCCCGCAAGGCGCAGTACGGCGTCATCCTCGGGCAGGTGTCCGCTATCTCCCCTACCCCCGTGACCGCCCAGCGGATCAGCTTCATCGTGGGCGGCAATGCCTCGCTGGTCGACTACTTCCTGTCAGAGGGACCGGTCATCGAGGTCACCATCGAGATGCGGCAGGATCCCTCAACCCCATCGGGCTACGCGTGGAGCATCGGTCAGGGGCCCGATATCGAGGTGAGGGCGGGCACGCTGAGTGAGGCCACGGTGATGGTGCGCGACACCCCCGTGATCGGTTGGTTCACGCAGTGAACGCCGGCGCATGAGCCAGGCTGAGCGCGTCGTGCGGGCGCTCGCCCGTCATGGCAGGACTGTGTCGGCAGCGGAGGTCGAGTTACAGCTTGGAGGCTTCGGCGGACTTCCCGCCGAAGCGGCGGGCGACGCGGTCCTGCGCACCTATCGCCTGTCTCCCGACGGCACCCCGCTGCCCGGCTTCGAGCCCGATCGCGGTTCAGCCCAGGTCATCGTGTCGCTGCTGAGGGAGTCACGCTGGACCGTCGTCTACGTCTTGTTCGCGGGGATCGTCGGCCTCGTGCCCGCGATCGCGGTCCCCCTGCTCATGCGACTCTTCGTCGACCGCTACATCGTCGCGCAGGACACCACGTGGGGGGCCGCGATCCTTCTCGCCGTCATCGGCGCGGCCCTGATCGCTGCATCAGCCGTCTTCCTGCAATACGCCGTTCTGGAGCGGCTGGCACTGCGACTGACACGGACCGGAAGCGTGGGCTTCGCGTGGAGCACTCTCACTATGCGCGTGCCGAGGCTCCAGGCCTATGGGGCCGGCGATGTCATTGCCCGTCGCGTGGCCGTGCACCGCTTCTCCTACCAGGGCGGGGTCCAGTTGCCGCTTGCGCTGGTGAACTCCATCACGGCCATTGTCTTCCTCGTCATGATCTTCCTCCTGGACTGGATGATGGGAGTGGCTGCCATCGCCATCGTGAGCGTCACGCTTCTCCTGTCACGCATGGCTCTCGCTCGTCGCAAGTCCTTCCAGCGGAATTTCGACACCGATCGCGTGAAGCTGACCGGCTTCACCTCAGATGTCATCACCTCCGCGGAATCGATCAAGGCCGCGGCCTGGGAGCAGTTCGCCTTCGCGCGATGGGCCGCGATGCGCCAGCGCATGTCCGGCTCCGGCACCCGACTGGGTGTTGCCGATCAGCAGGTGACTCTCGTCCCGATTCTGGCGCAGACGGTCGGGCTCGGCGCTTTCCTGGCGATTGGAGTGGCGCAGGTCTTCTCGGGCACTGTGAGCCTGGGCACCGTGGTGGCGACACAGGCCTACATGGTGTCCCTGCTGACGACAGCCGGGACGCTCGCGCTGCTCGGCATGCTTCTGCAGGGGCTCTCCAGCGCCCACAGGCAGTTCGGTCCTGTTCTGCGCGAGCCCATGGACCCGGAGATGCTCACCGTCTCGACCGTGGAGCCGCGCGCCGGGGCAGAGCCCCCTCGACTGACCGGCGCACTCTCGCTCCATCAAGTGACCTTCGGATACGACCCCGAGGCCGACCCCCTCTTGGCAGATCTGTCTCTCGACGTGGACGCCGGGCGCCGCATCGCCCTTGTCGGGCCCAGTGGCAGCGGCAAGACCACGATCGCCAAGCTCGTCGTTGGCGAGTTGCGCCCG
>CAINGG010000396.1 GCA_903848435.1 uncultured Actinomycetes bacterium
CCCAGCAGCTCCACGACCGGCTTGCCGACGGCTCGCCCGTGCAGGTCCCACAGGGAGGTGTCGAGACCTGCCAGCGCCCGGCAGCGATAACTGCCGGGGAACTTGTGCTCGCGCTCTTGGACTACGGCGACGAGTTCGGCGATGTTCCCGGGATCCTGGCCCAGCACCCAGGGAGCTACCTGGCGATGGACGACCTGGGCGGTGATGTCAGCGTTATAGGTAGACGTCTGTCCCCAGCCGAAGCTCCCATCGGTGGTCGAGATCCGCACGAAGCAGACGAACTCATCGGTGTAGGTCTCGATGCGGTTGATCAGGCCCAGGGAGCCGGGTTCGAGCACGGTGCCTCCTAGGGCAACTTGACCATCACGTGCTTGATGCGGGTGTATTCCTCGAGAGCGTAGATAGAGCGCTCCTTGGCGTGCCCGGACTGCTTGAACCCTCCCCAGGGCATCTCCGCACTGACCGCTCCGTGGTCGTTGATCCAGACCGTGCCGAAGTCCAAGCGGCGGCTGGCTTCCATGGCCTTGCCAATGTCGTGGGTGAAGACCGAGGCGCCGAGGCCGTATTCGACGTCGTTGGCGGCCGCTACTGCCTCGTCCAGGTCGGGCACGCGGTGCAGGGTGATCACCGGACCGAAAACCTCGCTCTGCACGATCGCACTGCTCTGTGCCACACCGGTGATGATCGTGGGCTCGAGGAAGTAGCCAGCGCCCGATCGCCGGCCACCCCCGATGTGGACCGTGCCCCCCTCATCGACAGCGCGCTCGATGAAACCCAAGACACGGTCGCGGTGAGCGTCGTAGGTGAGCGGGCCCATGTCGGTGGTTGGGTCTCGGGGATCGCCGACCGCGATGGATGCCACTTGACGAGCCAGGTGCTCGAGGAGCTCGTCGTAGATTCCCGGCGTGACGATGACACGCGTGGCAGCGCTGCAGTCCTGACCGGCATTCCAGAAGGCCGAGTAGCGCAGGGCGGACGCGGTCGCGGCGGCATCGGCATCGTCGAGGACGATCGCGGGTGCCTTGCCCCCGAGTTCGAGGAGCACGCGCTTGAGCGAGTTTGCCGCGAGACGAGACACCTCGCGCCCTGTCACGGTCCCGCCGGTGAGCGACACGATGTCGACGTCGGGGTGGGTGACAAGAGCGGCACCGGCCGTGCTCCCGCGTCCGTTGACGACATTGAGCACACCCGCGGGCAGGATCTCGTGCGCGAGAACTGCGAATCTCAGGGCCGTGAGGGGAGTTTGCTCGCTCGGCTTGAGCACGACGGTGTTGCCGGCGGCCAGCGCCGGCGCCACCTTCGTGATGGCGGTGAGGATGGGGTAGTTCCACGGCGTGATGAGGCCGGCCACCCCGATGGGCTCGCGACGGATCATCGAGGTGTATCCGGGGGCGTATTCGCCAGCCGCTCGGCCCTCAAGCGTGCGTCCGGCACCGGCATAAAAGCGCAGGCGGTCGGCACCGCTGGTGATCTCGCCGGAGACCACCCCGGTCGGGTGCCCCGCATCGATCGTCTCCAGGTCGCTCATGGTGCGCAGGTCCGACTCAAGGGCATCGGCCAGTGCCATGAGGCGCTCGGACCGCTGGCGGGGCGTCAGTGTGGCCCATGACGGCAGTGCGGCTCGGGCTGCTCGCACGGCGCGGTCGACGTCGGCATCGCTGGAGTCCGGGATTTTCGCGATGGCAACCTCGGTGGCGGGGTCGATGACCGGGAGTTCAGCACTGGTCTCCGCCTCCTGCCATCGATCGCCGATGAGATTTGCTGTGGGCACAAGGCTGATGAGTTCGTCAATCGAAGGTGATGACACTGCGCACCCCCTCTCCGCGGCGCAGGGCACCGACTGCGGAGTCAAGATCAGCCAGCCCGATGCGCTGGCCGATGAGCTCGTCGAGCTTGAGATCGCCCGTGAGGTAGAGGTCGACCAGGCGCGGGACATCCTGGGTCAAGTCCGAGGACCCGAAGTAGCAGCCCTTGATGGCCTGCTCATTGACGAAGGGCCCCGCGTCGACGGTCAGCGTGGCCCCGTGCGCCATGAGTCCGACGAGCACCAACTCCCCGCGCGGTGCGACGGTGCGCCAGGCCTGCTGGATCGTCGCTTCGCGGCCGAGTGCCTCGAAGGCGTAGTCGACGCCGCCGACGAGGTCCTTGATGGCCGTCACGGGATCGTCGATGGAGGCGTCGATGACGTCGGTGGCGCCCAGTGAACGCGCGATCTGCAACTTCTCGGCAGTGACGTCGACGGCGACGATGCGGTCGGCTCCGGCAATCCGAGCGCCCTGCACGATATTGAGCCCCACGCCGCCGCAGCCGAACACTGCCACGGACGATCCAGGTCGAACCTTGGCGGTGTTGACCACGGAGCCGAAGCCGGTGAGCACGGCGCAACTGAGGAGGGCGGCTCGATCGAGCGGCATCTGCTCAGGAATGCGCACCACCCCGCTGGCGGGCACAACGGCGTACTCGGCGAAAGAGGACACGGTCAGGAAGTGGTGGAGTGGCTGGCCGTCCATGGAGAGCCTGCGTGTGCCGTCGAAGAGGGTACCGTCGCCCATCGCGTTGCCGGCCGTGCTGCAGAAGTTGGTGATGCCTTGTGAGCACCAGCTGCACGTGCCGCATGAGGGCACGATGCTCAGCACGACGTGGTCGCCCACGCTGACCGACGTCACACCGGCGCCGACCTCGGCGACCACCCCGGCCGCTTCGTGGCCGAGCACGGCGGGGAAGGGGACCAGGGTGCGTTTGCCGTCGATCGCGTTGACGTCGGACGCGCACAATCCGGTGGCCACGATTTTCACGAGAACCTCGCCGGCCTTCGGTGGTGCCAAAGTCACGGTGCGGACACGGTGGGGCTGGCCAACGCCCTCGAGCACGGCTGCCTGGATCTCCACGGGCCCTCCGCCGATAGTTGACTGGTGCGTCAACATATCACCGACGGGGCCGAAAGGACTTCTATTCGCGGCCGTCGACTAAGGCATGCCGACGCTGGCGAATCAGAAGTACCACCAGGACCACGATGATCACGGCGCCCCCGGCAAGCGCGGCGAAGAGCACGACCGGAATGGACGTGCTCTGCCCCTCAGGTGCGCCGGCAACGGCCGACTCAGCGGTGGATGAGCCTTCCCCTTGGCTGATCGAGGCGTTGTCCGTGACCGGTGCGATGGAGTCCCACGACCACGTCCCGTACTGGAAGAGCAGGGCGCCGTTGTCTGCTGGCTGAGGGACAAAGCCACCGAAGCGGTCTGAGCGGTAGGCCGTTAGTTGGTAGGGGTAGAAGAGCACGAGATAAGGCATGTCGTCGATGAGCATCTGCTGCATCTGCTGGACGATCTGAGCACGACGCGCGGGATCCGTCTGTGCTGACTGCTCTTGCCACAGAGCATCGTAGGCGGGGTTGCAGTAGAAGGAATCAGACAGCGTCGAGTAGATTGCGTCCCCATCCTTGTAGGAACGGTTGGCGCAGGTCATGGCCGACAGCATGTAGTTGGGATCAGGCTCCACACCCCAGCCCCACTCGTAGAGGTCATAGTTGCCCTCGCCGTACTTGGAGATGATCGCGTCCGTGCTCACCATGCTGGTGGTGAGTTCAACGCCGATGTCGTTGAAGTACTCCTTGAGGAATTCCAGGATCGACGTGGAATCGGTATCGGAATCTGCGCGTCCGTACATACGGAAACTCAGTCGGTTCCCCTGTCCGTCCACTCGGATGCCATCGGGGCCCAAGCGGTAACCGGCTTCGTCGAGCAGTTGTGCTGCGCGCGCCGGATCGTATGCGGTCTGGTCAGAAGCCTGCAGGTGAAGATCGCCATACATGGGTGGAATGATCGTGCTTCCAGGCTCTCCGAGACCTTGGAGGACTCGGTCGACCATCTCCTGTCTATCGATAGCGAGGCTCAGGGCGCGTCGGATACGCGGATCGGTCAGAAGTGGATTGCCGTCTCCGATCGGCGTGCCATCAACGAGCGCGGCGCCAGTGTTGAAGGCCACGTGGTTGAAGTACGTATTGGTCGAGGCAACCGCGGTGATTCCGGGGACGTCGCGCAGGCTCTCCCACACTGGTGCGGTCAGGTCGGTGGCTGCATCGATCTCACCCCTTTCGAGAGCGAGGCCGAGGGAATCCGCATTGTTGTAGATCCGCCAGATCACTTCGGAGACTTTGGGTTCACCGCGAAAGTAATGGGGATTGGCCACGAATCTAATGAACTGGCCGGGGCGCCGCTCGACCATGAGGTAAGGACCTGAGCCCACGATTGGTGCACTGGGGGTGCCCTCATTGGTGAACGTCTTTACCGCCTTCTTATCGATGTCTTGCCACACGTGCTCAGGCAGGATGTAGACATAGAGACTCCGCATGATGGGGGATGGCTGCTTGACGTTCATGCGCACAGTCAAGTTGTCTACGACCTCCACGGAGGTGATGCTCTCGGTATAGGCGTAGTAGTTGACCGACTCCTGCTTGCCATTCAGTATGCGATCGAATGTGTACTTGACATCCCTGGCCGTTATGGGCGTGCCATCTGACCACACCATGCCCGGACGAATGTTGTAGATCCACGAGAGTTGGTCGGGAGACTCTTCCCATGACTCGGCTAGGCCAGGCACGACCGAGAGGTCGGCAGCTGCGTATTGGGTGAGGGTGAGGTACTCCATTTGGAAAATCTCGTAGGCAGCGCCGCTATAGCCCACGAACGGATTGGCCGAGTCAATGTCACCGAGCATGCCGAGAGTGAAGGTGCTCTCGTCGGCGGCGCGGGCGGGAGTCGCCAAGAGGATCATGGCCATGGACACCGCGAGGAGGAGTCGCCCAATGGCCATGAGAGGTCCTTCCGCCAATGTTGACGCACGAGTCAGTTTAGTGTGCACTGATCGGTCAGGGAGGTCAAGAGCATGGTCTGGCGAAGGCAGGACGGGCCTCGGGTCGTGCTGTTCCTCCACGGGTACTGCTCTCCCGGCGATCCGACAGTGAGCGAAATCGAGTCGGCGGCCATCCGAGCAGGAGTACATGTCCACGTCTTTGCGCCTACGGCGCCAACGGGACCGGATCGTGTTGATCCCTATAACCCGCGCGGGCTCCCGAGTTGGTTTCGCTACAGCACAGACCTCACGGCGTCGGTTCCCCAACAACCGGATGACCCTCATGGACCTGATGTGCACGAGGTGCTGTACGGAACCCACGGTCTGCTTGCCTACACAGAGGCACTCGTCGACGAGTTTGGCGCAGGGGCGGTAGCGATCGTGGGCGAGTCGCAGGGCGGCGTTATGGCGGCGTTCCTCGCCATGGCCTGGACACAATCCCATCCTGAGACGGCATTGGGCGGATTGGGTCTCGTTCGAACGGCTCCGCACCCCTGGACGTGGTGTGATCTTGCTGAGGTTTCGCACGGCGTGCCGTGGCCGACCGGGGAGGGTCGGAATCCACCGTCATTGAACACGACCATCGCGGTCGTGCTTGGACAGGATGACCAAGTCTTTCGCCCCTATGCATCGCTCTATGCCCTTGGCCCACTCCTGGAGAACAACCCGGCAGTTGCTCCGAGCCTGACCGGAGCCGAGGGAGGCTCCCTCGGCAATTGTTTCGTTCGGGTGCTTGCCGAAGTCGACCATGTCAACCAGCCCCAAGAAGTCTTCGCCACACTTTTCACCGACCTCGCTCGCGGGTAGACGATCGCGCATGGCAGCCGGCCACGTGATCGTTGACCACGCCAATGGCCTGCAGGGCTGCATAGGCCGTGGTTGGGCCGAGGAAGCGCCAGCCACGGCGCTTGAGGTCCCGTGCCAGCGCGGTGGCCTCAGGCGATGTCGCCGGGATGTCCTCCTGGCGCAGGGGTGGCGTTGATGGCGTCGCGCACGCCCAGACGCGCGCGTCGAGTGCAGCGTCGCCGTCAACCTCCTGCCAGTCCCGGAGCACGCGGGCGTTGGCAATGACGGCCTCGATCTTGCCGCGGTGGCGGACGATCCCGGCATCGGCGAGCAGTCGCTGGATGTCGGACTCGTCGTACCCCGCGACAGCATCGATGTCGAAGCCGTCGAAAGCCGTGCGGAAGGCCTCGCGCTTGCGCAGGATCGTCAGCCAGGACAATCCCGACTGGAAACCCTCGAGGCTGAGCCGCTCGAAGATCGCGCGATCACCGCGCAGGGGTCGCCCCCACTCCTCGTCGTGGTAGCGGCGCAGGTCGTCGGGTGCCTCGCCCCAGGGGCATCGCGTCAGCCCATCGTGCAGGGAAGCCATCGCCTACCTGACGGACTTGATGGGGATGATGGCGAGCGCGCCGAGGATGACGATGCCGGCGGTCACGGCGTACAGCACCGGGTAGCCGCCGAGGACGGTGACGAGGGGTGCCGCGATAACGGGCGCGAGCACCTGGGGTGCGCTGTTGGCGATATTGATGACGCCGAGGTCGCGTGCGCGGTCCTCCGCATTGGGCAACACCTGCGTGATGAGTGCCTGGTCGACGGCGAGATAGACGCCGTACCCAAGACCCAGGATGAGTGCGGCCACCATGGCCATGTGCAGGGTCGTCGTGCCGATGAGGACAAGGGCAGCGACGGCCATGATGAGTGTGGCGACGATGACGTAGATCTTGCGCTTTCCGCTGCGATCCGACAGGAGACCACCGATGACGGCGGTGAGGATCGTGCCGAGTGCGTAGAGCCCGACTAGCAGTGTCTGGCCCTGGCCGGCCGCGGTCTCGTCGAGGCCGACGCGATCCTGCAGGAAGAACAGCAGGTAGAGCGTGGCCAGTGCCGAGCCCAGCGAGACCAGGAATCGCGCGAGCCAGGCCCAGGCGAAGTCCGGATGCTTGCGCGGAGAGACCCAGAATCCGCGGATGAACTCGCCGAGCTTGAACGGTGGTCGATCGGCGCGCGGCAGTGGCGGGTCCTTGAGCACCAGCACGAAGGGGATGACGAGTACGAAGGCGAGCACGGCCGTGAGGTAAGTGCCGGGTACGAGCCCGAGCACCACGAAGGTCACGAGTGCGACGCCCAGGACGATGCCGAGGGTCTGGCTGAGCCCCACCCACCCCGACGCAATGCCGCGCTGGGCGACGGGGACCTGGTCGGGGATCGTTGCGGTGAGGCCGGCGTAGGAGGCGTTGATCGCGGCCTGGCCCAGGCCCCAGAAGACCGCGAGTCCGACGATGGTGCTCTGCGTTGACAGCAGGGCGATGGCGATGGCGCCGAAGAAGGCGCCGAGGAGCAGCCAGGGGCGGCGCCGACCGAAGCGCGAGGTGGTGCGATCCGACAGGGCGCCAGCCAGGGGATTGGCGATGATTGCGACGAAGGCACCGACGCCGGTGACCACTGCGAGTGCGGTCTCCTTGCCGTCGGCACCGGCGATGTCCTCGGAGAAGCGCGGCAGCAGGTTTTGGATCGGCGTGAAGAAGGCCAGCCAGATGCCGAGGTTGGCGAGGGCGAGGGTGGCCAGGAAGGTCGCGCGCACGCGCACGGTGGGCTCGGCGAGTGCGGCGGCGGGCACGGGTGGCGTGGTCATGGCAGCGAGGGAGGCGCCTGTCCGGTCACGATCTGGTGGAACCAGGCGAAGGAATCCTTGGGCGTGCGCACCTGGGTGTCAGGGTCGACATAGACCAGGCCGAAGCGCTGGTCGAATCCCTCGGCCCACTCGAAGTTGTCGGTGAGGGTCCAGCAGAAGTAGCCGCGGATGTCGACGCCGGCCTGTATCGCCCCGTTGAGCGCGCGCAGGTGACGGTCGATGTAGGCGATGCGGAAGGTGTCGCGGATGCGACCGTCCGTGTCGATGACATCGGGGATCGACGTGCCATTCTCGGTGATGTAGATCGGGGGTAGCGCCTCGCCGTAGTGATCCTTCAGGCCCATGAGCAGGGCGGTCAGCGCCTCGGGCACGACGGGCCAGTCGAAGCCGGTGCGCGGCACGCCCTCGATGGGCGTTAGCTCGAAGCC
>CAINGG010000397.1 GCA_903848435.1 uncultured Actinomycetes bacterium
GCCACGATCACGCCTGCCGTCCACACGTGCAGCCCCCATGCCTGATAGAGGACGAAGGCGACGACCAGGGCGACCGCGGTAGCGCCCACCAGGGATACGCCCGTGCGCAGTGACCGATTGAGTGAGAGCGCGACGGTGAGCACAGCGGCCACCGCCGCGGGCACCGGGCTGGAAAGCCCGACGATGAGCGAGACGGACCAGGCCGCGCACGCAGCAATGGATGTCACGGCGATCCACCAGATGGTGGTCCAGCTGCGCGCGACCAACTGCAAAGCTCGGCCGATCAGGGGTCGGTCGGCGGTACGAATTGCGGCCCGGTTGAGGGTGTCCTGGATCGCCCGTGACAGGTCGCGGAACGCCTGACCGGGTGTACGTCGCACCGCAAGGGCGCGCTCGGGATCCGACGGAAGCATGCATCTAGTGAACCGCTTCACGTTTCGCGGGCATTCCCCCGGTACGTACGGAGGTGACGCGCCTCACCCCGCAGAGGCGGAACCGACCTAGGGGACGACCAGGACGGGCACGTCGGAACGCTCCACCATCTTGGGTGCAACCGCTCCGAAGAGGGCGGCCCGGATGCGACCCGAGGAGCCGTAGCCGACAACCAGCATGCGCGGCTTGCGCTCCTCCATCACCGTCTCGAGAGCCCCCACCGGATCGGCGTCGACCAGGATCGCCTCAGCCGCGACACCCGCGTCCCGTGCCTGGATGACGGCCTCTGAGACGAGGGGCGCCAGCGCCTCGATGAGTGCCTCCTCCGTGGCGGTGTACTCATCGCCCATGCCGCCAGCCGGAGCGACCCCGCACACGATGAGCAGGGACTCCTCAAGGTCCTTGGCCAGGGCGATAGCCGCGAGCAATGCGCCCTTGGCGCTGTCGCCGCCGTCGTAGCCGACCGCCAGGCTCATGGTGCGGTCCCCCCTTCGGCAGCAGGGACGAGGGCCGGATCAACCACGGTCGGGCGCTCCTTCCAGAAGGGGGTGTTGGCGATGCGCATGCAGATCATGAAAATCACGCCCAGGGCAAACAGGAAGATACCGATGACGAGTGGCGGGCCGAGTCCGAACCAGGACACGCCGCCGTAGGAATTGGCCGGGTCGGACATCGAGATGACCGACATGACAAGAAGCCACACCAGCAGGATGCCCCCGACAACGGGCCCGACTCCGATGAGCAGGAAGCCTCGGACGCTCTTGAGGAGCATCTTTCGGTAGTAGATCGCGCAGGCGAACCCGGTGAGCGAGTAGTAGAACGCGATGAGGAGCGACAGGGCGGTGAGGGAGTCAAAGAGGGCGTTCTCGCTGATGAACCGCACACCGACGTACCAGATGATGGCAATGATCGCGACCCACCACGTCGAGACTGCGGGCGTCCGATACTTCGTGGACACCTGCCCGAAGTACGCCGGGATGGCAGTCCGCCGTGCCATCGACAGCGCGGTGCGCGATGCGGGGATGATCGTCGTCTGGGTGGAGGCGATGGCCGACATCGCTACAGCCAGGAGAACGATCCAGCCGAAGCCGCCCAGCGCCTCGTCGGCGATCAGGGCAAAGGCCATCTCCTCCTCATCGGCGTTGTCAGACAGGAACGTCGGCCCGACGAGCATGAGCACGGCGACGGCGGTGCCCACGTAGGTCACCAGGAGGATGA
>CAINGG010000398.1 GCA_903848435.1 uncultured Actinomycetes bacterium
CATCGACAAGGCCATCGGCCGGGTCCCTCCGCTGCTGTGCGAGTTGAAGGTCGATGGCCTGGCCGTCGACCTCGTCTACGAGCGCGGGCGGCTGCGCACGGTCGCCACGCGCGGCGACGGCCGCGTGGGAGAGGACGTCACCTACAACGCGTCCTTCATCCCCGCGATCCCGGTCAACCTCTCGGGCGCCAAGCCGCCCGCTCTCCTCGAAGTGCGCGGGGAGATCTACTTCCCCGTAGCCGATTTCGAGCGCATCAACGCCGAGCAACTGCTCGCAGGCGGGTCGCCGTTCTCCAATCCTCGCAACGCCGCGGCCGGCACCTTGCGCCAGCGCGTCGACAAGCGTCAGCAGGAGCTCGCGGAGGTCGAGGCCAAGTCCCGCGGCAGTGATCGCGAGCGCGCGCGTATCGATCGGCTCCGCGGTGAGCTCGACCTGGCTACCGCACGCCTCGTGGCCCTGCGCCTGGTCGTGCACGGCATCGGTGCGCATGAGGGCGTGACCTTCGACAGCCAAAGCGCCGCCTACACGGTCCTTGCCGAGCGGGGTCTGCCCACGAGCGATCGCGTCCGCGTCGTCGAGGACCTCGCAGGAGCCCAGGACTACATTGATCATTACGGCGAGCACCGCCATGATGTCGAGCACGAGATCGACGGAGTTGTTCTCAAGGTCGATGACCTGGCCATCCAGTCGCGATTGGGTGCGACCTCCCGTGCGCCGCGCTGGGCCATTGCCTACAAGTACCCGCCTGAGGTCGTGCGCACCCGACTGCTCGACATCATGGTCAACGTCGGTCGCACCGGGAGGGTGACGCCATTTGCGGTCATGGAGCCTGCGCTCGTGGCGGGTTCCACGGTGTCGATGGCCACGCTCCACAATGCCGACGAGGTCGTGCGCAAGGGCGTGCTCATCGGAGACATGGTCTTCCTGCGCAAGGCTGGCGATGTCATCCCCGAGGTGCTCGGCCCCGTCATCGAGGAGCGCACCGGCGATGAGCGCGCCTTCGTGATGCCGACCAACTGCCCCGAGTGCGGCACTGCGCTCGGCCCCGAGAAGGAAGGCGACGTCGACATTCGGTGCCCCAACACCCGGTCGTGCCCGGCGCAGTTGCGTGAGCGCGTCTTCCACGTCGCCGCGCGTGGGGCCATGGACATCGAGGGCCTGGGCTACAAGGCTGCGATCGCCCTGCTTGAGTGCGGGCTCGTGCAGGACGAGGGCGACATCTTCGCCCTGACCGGCGACGATCTCCTGGGCTGCCCGTTCTTCACCCGCGAGCCAGGGCGTGGTGAGGACGGCCCACAGTTGACTGAGAATGCCAAGCGCATGCTCGAGCAGATCGAGATCGCCAAGGACCGACCGCTCTGGCGCGCACTCGTCGCGCTGTCCATTCGCCACGTGGGCCCCACGGCCGCGCAGGAACTCGCGCGCGCGTTCGGCAGCGTTGACGCGATCGCGGCCGCGACGCCTGAGCAGCTCGCCGAGGTCGAGGGCGTGGGGGCGGTCATCGCCGAGGCACTCGAGGAGTGGTTCGCCGAGGACTGGCATCGCGAGGTCGTCGACAAGTGGAAGGCGGCAGGTGTGCGCCTGGCCGAGGAGCGCTCGGCCGCAGCATCGGGAGCGCTTGACGGCGTCACCGTCGTCATCACCGGATCCCTGGAGGGTTTCACTCGCGACGAGGCGACCGCGGCCGTGCAGGAGCGCGGCGGTAAGGTCGCCGGCTCGGTGTCGAAGAAGACCGACTTCTTGGTGGCGGCGGGAGAGTCGACGTCGTCGAAGTACGAGAAGGCGCTGGCGCTGGGCGTGCCGATACTCGGTGTGGAGGGCTTTCGGGTGCTCCTCACGCAGGGAGCTGATGCGGCCCGACGGGTCGGCTGAGCCGACCCTGACCTGGACGTTCTGTCATGGCGCAGCGCCCGCGTGGATCTCGACGATCAGGCCGGCGAGGTCCTCGGTGAAAGAGCCGGCCTGATCATCTGCGAAGCGCAGACCTGTGGCATTGGCAGGACCGTCCGACATGTTCTGGCTGATTCCGATGAAGCGGGTGTCCGGGTGGGCGACGGCCGCGTCGATGGTGACCTGCGGGACATCGACGCCGGTGGTGACGACGACGTCATAGCCACTGAGGGCCAGATACTCGATGTTGGCCGCATAAGGGTCTTCATCCGTGCTCTCGAGGTAGGTGACCACGGCGTCGGTGGCGATGGCAGCGTCACGCACCCCCTCGAAGGCGGCCTCGTTGAGGCTTCCGTCGTCGACGGTCCCCGACTCCACTACAAGGCCGACGCAGAAGGTGGTGGGGTCGGCGCAGGGGCTCCCATCCTGAGGGATCGACTCGCTCGTGGGCTGAGCTGCCGATTCGCTCGTGGCAGAGGTATCGGCGGGGGATGGTGACGAGCATCCGGCGACGAGCAGAGCGCACGCTGCGCCTAGGGCGAGCATCAGGGATGTTCTCGGAGCCATGGTGTCCCCCTCGGTGGCGCACCTTCTCGACGCTGATGGTCATGTATCCAGCACACGGTATCCCACTCGTGCGGCGCCGGTCCCCGTCAAACGTGCGGCGCCACTCAATAGACTGCTCCCATGTCCGCGATCACTCGCGCGGAGGTCGCGCACCTGGCGCGCCTTGCCCGCCTCGCCTTGGCCGACGACGAGCTCGACCATTACGCCGAGCAGCTCGACGTCATCCTGCAGTCGGTGGCCCGGGTCTCCGAGGTCGCGGCCGACGACATCCCGCCGACATCGCATCCGCTGCCGCTCGTCAACGTGTACCGGCCCGATGATGTCGTGGTCGGCCTGACGGCGCAGGAGGCCCTCGACGCGGCACCCGCCGTCGAGGACGGCCGTTTCCGTGTCCCGCGCATCCTGGACGAGGAGTAGGCGTGGACGCCCTCGGCGCCGATCTCATCCGCCAGCCCGCGGCCGTGCTGGGCGACGCCATCGCCGCGCGCCAGGTCTCTGCTCGCGAGGTGACGCAGGCGCATCTGGACCGCATCGCCCAGGTGGACGACCGCGTCCACGCCTTCCTCTACGTTGACACGGAGGGCGCCCTGGCGGCTGCCGACGCGGTCGACGGCGAGATCGCCATGGGAGTACGCCGTAGCCCGCTCGCCGGGGTGCCGCTCGCCCTGAAGGACGTCC
>CAINGG010000399.1 GCA_903848435.1 uncultured Actinomycetes bacterium
CGACTCCGGCAGCGCCCGCACCGGAGATGACCACCCGCAGGTCACCCAGTTCACGATTCGTTACGCGGGCGGCATTGAGCAGGGCCGCCAGGACCACGATCGCAGTGCCGTGCTGATCGTCGTGGAAGACAGGGATGTCGAGCAGGTCGTCGAGGCGCTGCTCGATCTCGAAGCACCGGGGTGCACTGATGTCCTCGAGATTGATGCCGCCGTAGGCCGGCGCGATGCGAGCGACCGTGTCGATGATCTCGTCGGTGTCCTTGGTGTCGAGGCAGATCGGCACGGCGTCCACGCCGCCGAACTCCTTGAACAGCAGCGCCTTGCCCTCCATCACGGGCAGGGCCCCGAGGGGTCCGATGTCGCCCAGCCCGAGCACGGCGGTGCCGTCTGTGACGACGAGGACCGTGTTGGACTTCCAGGTGTAGTCGCGGGCCAGTGCCGGATCGGCCGCAATGGCCGAGGACACGCGCGCCACGCCGGGCGTGTAGGCGAGGGCCAGGCCGGCACGATCACGCACCCGCACGGTGGGCCGGATCTCGATCTTGCCTCCCTGGTGCAGAGGGAAGACAGGATCGATGTTCTCAGACCAGTCGGAAGTCACGGCGCAGTCAATCACGGAACGGGCGTACGCGCGGCAGGGGGCGGTAGCGCACGATAAGGCGCCCGAGGATGCGCGCATGAGCGACGGCTCCGAAGTGTCGGCTGTCACGACTGCGCGCCGGGTTGTCACCTTCAACCCACCACCCGGAGGGCTCGCGCCGCACGAGGCGCTTGACCGCTAGCAGCCCGGCGTACTCCGGATGGTCGATCACCACGATGTCGCCAGCACCGAATCGGCGCGTGCGCACAGCCAGCCACCACTCCCCGTCGCGCAGAGTGGGCTCCATCGAGTCCCCAGCAATGGCCACGCGAAAGAACGGCAGGAGAGGCACCCCGCGATCATGCCGGGAGGACCGGATGCCGCCTCCGGGACCCCGGACTAGGGTGGGCTGCGTACGGCGCTGACGCGCCCCGGACGGAGGAACGATGTTCACTCGGATCACCGCGTGGCTTGCCCCGCGCACCACGGTCCACGCCCACTGCGACCTGCCCTGCGGCGTCTATGACCCGGCGCAGGCCAAGATCGAGGCCCAGTCGGTCAAGGCGTGCATGGAGAAGTACCACGCCTCCGACGACCCCGACTTCAAGGCCCGCGCGATCGCGATCAAGGAAGACCGGTCCAACCTCGTCAAGGAGCACCTGTGGGTGCTGTGGACCGACTACTTCAAGCCCCCGCACTTCGAGAAGTACCCCAACCTCAACCAGCTGTTCAACGAGGCCACCAAGCTGGCCGGCGCCGGTGGCACCAAGGGCACCGTCGACGTCGCCGTGGCCGATCAGCTGCTCGGCAAGATCGACGAGATCTCTGAGATCTTCTGGGAGACCAAGAAGGCCTAGCGCATCACAGGGGCCTGTAGGCGCGAGAGGATTCGCGCCCACAGGCCCCTTGCGCCTTCTCCCGGTGGATTCGGCGCCGGTCGAGCATCCGACCTCGTCCCGTGGCGAGATGACTGCCAGACGCGGTAGGAGAAATGCGCCATGCGACCACGGTTCTTGTCCGGACGCATTGCCATCGGGGGCGGCATCGCCGCGCTCACATTGTCTGCCCTCACCGGAGCGGCGGAAGCATCACACCACGGCGGAGGTCACGACAACACGCCTCCGCATG
This sequence comes from uncultured Actinomycetes bacterium, assembly GCA_903848435.1. Classification (GTDB taxonomy): domain Bacteria; phylum Actinomycetota; class Actinomycetes; order S36-B12; family S36-B12; genus Mxb001. The sequence goes on from CAINGG010000399.1 coordinate 1,709, forward strand.
TCGTGGTCAAGCTCGGTAAGCCCAATGCCAAGGCCGGAGCCGTCCGCATCGGGGTGACAGTGCACGACCCCGACTACAAGCGCATCCGCATCCGAGTCCCCGCGAAGACGTCGAAGGGCACGATCACGCCGGTGGTGCGCAGAGACGGGTCGAGCAGCGGCACATTCACCTACACGCCGACGAACCAGGCGCGCCACTCGGCGGCCTCCGACCAGGCTTCGAGTGCCGACACCACCGACACCTTCACGGTGACTGTCACCGACGGCTACGGGGGGACCACGTCGACGCCCGTCTCCGTCCCGGTGGCCCCGCAAAATTCCCCGCCCGTTGCGGACGCACCCATCGTCGGACAACCCGACGGCACCACGGGCGTCGTGACCGGACAGGTCAACGCCACGGACCCCGATGGCGATCCGCTGAGCTACCAGGTGGTGACGCTACCCACCATGGGCAGTGTCGTGGTCGGTGCCGACGGCCAATTCACCTACACGCCAACGTCTCCCGCTAGGCACACACGGGGCCCAGCCGAGTCGACGACCGACACCTTCACCATCACCATCACCGATGGCTACGGCGGAGCGACGAGCGTGCCCGTGACGGTGCCTCGGTGACGTCGGCAACGGCTTGCTAACCCGCCCTCAGCGAGACAATCGTCCTGGCGATCGGGCAGACTCCCCCCATGCCTCAGGACACCCGGCTCCGCTCAGCGGCGGCCCGGCGCTGGCTGGCCCTGGCCGCCGCGTCCACGACCGTCATCGCCTTCTCTGCCTCTGCTGGCGCTGCGCTGGCGGCCAAGGACCCTGACGAGTGGGTGACGATCTGCCACCGCAC
>CAINGG010000400.1 GCA_903848435.1 uncultured Actinomycetes bacterium
CGATCATCGTGCCCGAGGGCACGCCCGCGTAGTAGCTCAGATACATGCCGACGAGGCCGCAGGCGCTGCCGACGACCGTCGAGATCGCGAGCATCCGGCCGAAGGAGTCGGTGAGCATGCGGGCGATGACCGCGGGGATGACGAGCATGGCGGCGACGAGCGTGACGCCGATGACGGTGAGGGTCACAAGGATCGACAGCGACAGCATGATCATGAGCAGGGCCTCGATGCGGGCAACCTTGATGCCGGAGGCCTGGGCGACGTCGGGATCGAAGGTCGTGAAGAGCAGCGCGCGGTAGCGGAAGAACACCACCAATCCGGTGAAGGCGCAGACCACCACGAGCCAGACGATCTGGCTCGTGGTGATACCGAGGATGCTGCCGAAGAGAGCCTGGTCGAACGCCGGCCCGGTGGAGCCGAACTTGCTGAAGAGCGCGACGCCAAGGGCGAACGAGGCGGTGGTCACGACGCCAATCGCGGCATCGGCACCGATGCGGCTGCGTCGTGCCACGGTGGTGATGGCGATGGCTGACGCGATGCCCCACAGCCCCGCGCCGAGCACGTAGAACTGGGCCGCGAAGAGCTGGGTCGCGGCGTACCCGCCGAAGATCGCGTGGGACAGGCCGTGGCCGATGTAGCTCATGCCCCGCAACACGATGTAGACGCCGATGAAGCCCAGAAGCGCTCCGGAGAGCGTGGCGACGATGAGGCCCTTCTGGAAAAACGCGAAGTTCAGGGGTTCCAGGAGTGTCTCCATCAGGTGCCCAGCCGCGCGGTGTCGACGACGACGGGCATGCCCAGGTGCTGCAGCACTTCGAGCTGGGCGCCGAAGGTCTCTTCGAGGACTGCGGGCGTGATGACCTGCTCCGGAGTGCCCACGGCCACCACGTGGCCGTTGATGCAGATCAGGTGGGGCAGGTGCGCGGCCATGCCGTTGAGGTCGTGTGTCGTGAGGACGATGGCCATGCCTTCGTCATTCAGGTCGCCGAGCAGGTGCAGCACGTCGTGCCGGGTGTTGACGTCGACGCCGCTGGTGGGCTCGTCGAGCAGGAGCGCCTGGGGCTGACGCATGAGCGCGCGGGCCAGGAACATCCGCTGCTGCTGGCCGCCCGAGAGCTCGCGAATGTGCCGCCCAGCGAGGTCGCCGATGCCCAGGCGCTCGAGCACGGCAGCGGCGTCGCGACGTTCCTCGGCGGAGGGCCACGGCCAGGGGCGCCAAGCGGAACGGCTCCGCCGGTCCGACGGCGCCCCCATACGATGTTCCGTGCGGCCCATGAGCACGCACTCGTTGACCGTGACCGGGAAGTTCCAGTCGACGGTCTCGAGTTGCGGTACGTAGGCCACGCGCAAGCCCGGGCTACGTATGACCGTGCCCTTCTGGGTCTTCAGGGTGTTGAGCAGCACCTTCAGCAGGGTGGTCTTGCCGGCCCCCGACGGCCCGACGATGCCCGCGAAGGTGCCCGCGTCGACGTCGAGCGTGACGTCGCTCAGCACGGCTTCGCGGCCGTAGCCGGCAGAGACGTGCTCGAGTCGAATGAGCCTGTCGGGGGACGTCATGCGGCGGTGAGCCTCGATTCGTTGACTACTGCGGGTAGAACGCCGTGTCCGGCACCTTCATCTCGAAGACGAGGGCGTCGAGGGCGGCAGGATTGCCACCCAGACCGGTGATCATCGTGCGGTAGTTGTAGCGCAGGAGCTCCAGCAGGGAGTGCTCGGGGAGCCTGGCTCGCCGGGCAGGTCGTCGTCGCGCAGGGAGTCTTCGTAGCGCACGCCGGTCTCGGCAGCGATGGCCTCGAGGACTGGCGAGGGGAAGACCTCGGATCCGAAGATGGTGGGTACGCCCTCGGTTCGGATCTGCTCGATGAGGGCGCCCACCTCGGCGGGGGTGGGCTCATCGAAGCTGCTGGGCTGGATCGCGCCGACGACGGTCCAGCCGAAGTTCTTGGCGAAGTACGCGTAGGCGTCGTGGTAGGTCACGAGCTTGAGCTGGCCGTCCGGCACCGAGGCCTGATCGGTGCGCACCGCCTCGGCGAGCTTGTCCGCCTCGACCTTGAAGGCCTCGAAGTTGGCCTGGTACTCGGCGGCATTGGCCGGGTCTCGCTCCGACAGCTTCTGGCGCACCAGGTCGGCGTACTCGACGGCGTAGGTCGGGTCGGTCCACAGGTGTGGGTTGGGCTTGCCCTCCTCCTTGGGGAAGGAGAAGTCGTAGATGTACTCGGACTCCGGCAGTGCGATGGTGCCGAGCTCGACGATCTCCGCGCCGTCCTTCATGTTGGCCTCGGCGAGGGCGAGCGTGGGGTCTTCGAGCTTGAGTCCGTTGACGAAGATGATGTCGGCCTTGCTGAGCAATTCCGCATCCTGGGGAGCGGGCTCGAAGGTGTGCGAGTTGACCCCCTCGGGGACGATGCCCTGTATGTCGACCTTGTCACCGCCCACAGCCGCGACGATCGACGTCAGCGGCGACACCGTGGTCGCCACGACCAGGGCGCCCTCGGGGGTCCCGCCGGACGAGGCGTCGCTCGCCGTGCTGGTCGAGCCGCAGGCGGTGAGAGCCAGCAGGGCAGCGGCGGGCAGGACCAGGAGTCGTGGATTCACTCCCGCAGCCTACGTCCAAACTTTGCTAGATGCAAAGAACTTGCAATAAGCCTCCTGGCCGGGGGTGCCTAGCCAGGGGCTAGGCTGCCGCGCGTGACTGAGAAGAAGGCGGCCGCTGCCCAGCCATCGGCAGCGCAGCTCGAGGCAGAGATCAGTGCCGCGCGCGACAACCTCGCCGCCACCCTCGACCAACTGCGTGCCGAAACGACGCCGAAGGCGCTTGCTGCTCGCGGTGCGAATGCGGTCAAGGGCTTCTTCACCGACGAGTACGGCGGCGTTCGCCCCGACCGCGTGGCGATCGTGGCCGGCACCGTCCTGACGCTCATCGTCCTTCGCCGCTGGCGACGGAGCCGTCGCTGCCACTGTCACTGATCGCGGCCTCGTGACCAGCACTGTCGATCGTCCTGACACGACACCTCGCGAGGATGGCTCGCTGCCCATTCGTCTCCTGCACGACCGTGTCCTCGTGCGTCCCGGCGCTGACGAAGGCGAGCGCACATCCACGGGCGGCATCCTGATCCCGGCGACCGCTCAGGTCGGCCGCAAGTTGTCCTGGGCGCGCGTGGTTGCGACCGGCCCCAATGTCCGCAGCATCGAGGTGGGTGACCGCGTGCTCTTCGAGCCGGAGGATCGCGGGTCAGTCGAGCTCCAGGCCACCGAATACGTCCTGCTGCGCGAACGCGATATCCATGCCGTGGCATCCTCCCGCCACGGCTCCGACAACACCGGTCTCTATCTCTAGGGGTCCTGCCATGAAGTCATCGTCGAGCACTGCGAAGTCGGACTACCTGGTCATCTTCGGCATCACCGGAGACCTGGC
>CAINGG010000401.1 GCA_903848435.1 uncultured Actinomycetes bacterium
CCTATGTCGACCGTTTCCGGGTGGCCGGCGCAAAGCTCACCATCGACGGCAGCCCGCAGGGTTTCACCGCCTGGCGCGACCGGCCGTACTACAAGCCGGTGGGCAACTATCCGGCGGGTTACCTCGGCTACGCCGCGGCATCGGCCGACGACGTCATGGCGCAGTTGCTGTGCCTGGAGTCGATGGATCCCGATCGCGACATCCAGATCTACATCAACTCTCCGGGCGGCTCCTACACCGCGATGACCGCCATCTACGACACGATGCAGTTCGTCAAGCCGCAGGTGCAGACCGTCTGCCTCGGGCAGGCGGCATCAGCAGCGGCCGTGCTGCTGGCGGCCGGCACGCCGGGCAAGCGTTTCGCGCTCCCGCACGCGCGCATCCTCATCCACCAGCCCTACACCGAGGGCGGCGGCCAGGCGTCCGACGTCGAGATCCAGGCCAACGAGATCCTGCGCATGCGTGACGAGATGGAAGGCATCCTGTCGCAGCACACGGGTCGCTCGAAGGAGCAGATCGAGAAGGACATCGAGCGCGACCGCATTCTCACCGCTGAAGCCGCGAAGGAATACGGTCTCATCGACCAGGTCATCGCCTCCCGCAAGGTCGTGGCAACGGCCTGAGAGGCCCGCTCGTCCGCTGACGGCTGAACGCGCCGGAGGCCTAATTCACGCCGGAATCCGCCCTCGGGCGGTACCGTCGGTAGTCCGGGGCGCCGTCGGGCGTGCCCCTTTGCATGAGGAGCGATCGTGGCGCGGATCGGCGATGGGGGTGACCTCCTCAAGTGCTCCTTCTGCGGCAAGAGCCAAAAGCAGGTCAAGAAGCTCATTGCAGGCCCGGGCGTCTACATCTGCGACGAGTGCATCGACCTGTGCAACGAGATCATCGAGGAAGAGCTGAGCGACTCCACCGATGTGTCGTTTGGTGAGCTCCCGAAGCCCCGCGAGATCTACGAGTTCCTCGACAACTACGTCATCGGCCAGGACGTCGCCAAGAAGGCGCTCTCTGTCGCCGTCTACAACCACTACAAGCGCGTGCAGGCCGGCGCCAACCAGCGCGGTCGCGACGACTCCGTCGAACTCGCCAAGTCCAACATCCTCCTGCTCGGCCCCACCGGCTCGGGCAAGACGCTGCTGGCCCAGACCCTCGCCCGCATGCTCAACGTTCCCTTCGCCATCGCCGACGCCACGGCCCTGACCGAGGCCGGCTACGTCGGTGAGGACGTCGAAAACATCCTGCTCAAGCTGATCCAGGCCGCTGACTACGACGTCAAGAAGGCCGAGACCGGCATCATCTACATCGACGAGATCGACAAGATCGCACGCAAGAGCGAAAACCCGTCGATCACCCGCGACGTCTCCGGCGAGGGCGTGCAGCAGGCGCTGCTGAAGATCCTCGAGGGCACCACCGCGTCGGTGCCCCCGCAGGGTGGGCGCAAGCACCCTCACCAGGAGTTCATTCAGATCGACACCACCAACGTGCTCTTCATCGTGGGCGGCGCCTTCGCCG
>CAINGG010000402.1 GCA_903848435.1 uncultured Actinomycetes bacterium
ACACCGACCAGTGCGCCCGAGCGGCCCGCGCCACGGGCGCGCATGACCGGCCACACGATGAGCCCGCTGAACATGACGGGTCCAAGACGCAGCAGGACAAGCGCATCCATCGACAGCCGGTAGCCGTCAGCCGACCAGAAGTCCGTCGGACGCCCCACCGCGCGAGTCACGGCCAACTGCAGGGCGAGATATGTCGCCACGGAGATCAGCGCGGGCGCTGCCACGTGCAGCCATCGGCGCGATCTCGGCGCCGACACTGCCGCGGCACTCATGCGTACTCCCCGCGCAGGTCGGCCAGGAGCGCAGAGAGTTCGGCGCGCAACTCGGCGTAGGCCGGATCGTCCGCCACGTTGACGAGCTGGTCGGGATCGGTCGACGTGACATAGAGCTCGGGTGGCAGTCCGCGATCGTATTCGATGTAGAGATGGTCGGCCGTACGCACCGCACGGGATGCGGGCACCTGGTAGGGGAAGTCCTCGAAGTACTCGTAGTAGATCTCCTCGCGCCATCGAGTCGGCTCGTCGCGCAGCAGCGGCACCAGGCTGACGCCCTGCATCGAGGCCGGGATGGGGACGGCAGCAAGGTCGAGCAGCGTCGGCGCCAGGTCGATGTTGAGGATGGGCTCAGCACGCACCGCCCCGGGATCGGGGATGCCGGCGGGCCAGCGCGCGATGAACGGCAGGCGGATGTTGTCGTCATAGGCCCAGCGCTTGCCGGTGAGCACGTGCTCGCCCCATGAGTAGCCGTTGTCGCTGGTGTAGAACACCGCGGTGTCGTCGGCGAAGCCCAAGTCGTCCAGCGACCCGACCAGGCGACCGATCTCGCGGTCGAGGCCCAGCAGCGTCTCGCAGTAGCGGCGGTACGCCGTCTCCAGGCGACCTGCCGTGCCCTCCCAGACATTGCGGTCGAGGAGTGTCTGGAAGGTGAAGGACTCATCCGGCAGCGTGACGGGCACGTCGTCGTAGGCGCCGAGCAGGTCAGCGGGCGGGACGAACTCGTGGTGCACCGCCTTGTGAGCCAGGAAGAGACAGAACGGCGTCGACGGATCCTGCTCCTGGAGCCAGGCGATGGCGTAGTCGGTGAGGTCGGTTGTCACGTAGGTGCCGGGCCGCGGTGTCTCGACACCGTCGATGATGAGCGGACAGTCGATGTAGCGCCCCTGGCCCTCCTGCACCGTGAACGTGATGAACCGCTCGACACCCGGGAGGTCGGGCAGGTCTCCGGGCATGTGCCACTTGCCGATGTAGGCGCATCGGTAGCCCGCGCTGGCCAGCCCGTCGAAGACCGTCGTCGTGCCGGCGACCCAGGCGCTGAGGTTGTTCTGCACGCCATGTCGCGAGGCGTACTGCCCGGTCAGGAACGACGCACGCGAGGGGCTGCACAGCGACGTTGTGCAGTAGGCGTGGCTGAAGGTGAGGCCCGACGCCGCCATCGCATCGAGGGCCGGCGTCTGCAGGAAGGGGACTGCCCCGGTGCTGCCGAGGTGGTCGGCGCGGTGGTCGTCGCTGAGGATGACGACAAGGTTAGGCGCGCCGGCATCCCGCGTACGCGCAGCTGCCGCCTCGTCAACCGGCACGGGGACCGGACGGCCGCCGGAGTCGGTGGCGCAGCCGGCGACTCCGAGCGCAGCAGCGCTCCCGGCAACGGCACCGAGCACCTGCCGCCGCGTGACATCCACCGCTCGAGACTAGCGGCGCGACGGTGCGTTTAGCGGGTGAGAGCGCCCGCGCGGTGGGCGCGCTGCGAGGCGATCTCGGCGACGATGACTCCGGCGAGTACGACCAGACCCCCGAGGCTCTGGACCGGCGTGAGGACCTCGCCCAGCATCACGAAAGCGATGAGCGCAGCCCAGATGGGCTCTGTTGTGCCCAGGATGCCGCCGCGCTGCGCGCCGATGCGCTGCAGTGACATCAGCACGAGGACGAAAGGCACGACGGATACGCCGATCATCACCAGGACGAGAGCCCACACGGGAAGCCCGGTGATCAGCCCATCGAAGAGCGTGGTGGTCTCGCTCAGGACTGCCCACGGGAAGTTCCACCAGGGCGCCAAGATGGTCCACGCCGCTGTCGCGACGGCGAACCCGTAGAACGCCAGGCTCATGACGTCGCGGCGCTTGGCTCCCGTCTCTCCCAGGATGAGGTAGGCGGCGAGAGCCGCAGCGGTGATCAGGCCGAACAGCAACCCTAGGGGGTTGAGCGTCCATCCGGCCCATGCCTGCGAGACGAGCACCAGGCCGCCGATGACGAGCGCTAGTGCGATCCAAATGGACTTCCCCACCGGTTCCTTCTTCACGAATCGCAGCCACAGGGCGACCAGCACGGGTGCCAGGAAGGCCAGCAGGGCGGCGATCGCGACTGGCAGATAGGAGACGGTGACGAAGTAGACGAAGGGCGTGACCCCGTAGGCGAGGATGCCGAAGAGCAGCAGGAAGGGCACCTCGCTCCGGTGCACGCGTAGGGACGAGGGATTCCGTAAGAGGATGACGACGAGCAGGATCAGCGCGCAGCCGATGGTGCGGGTCTGCGTCACCTGAACTGCCGTGAGGCCAGCTTCGATCTGGGCCTTCGCCACGCTGCCATTGATCGCGAAGAGGAATGCCGCGACGAGATACATGACCGCGCCGATCACCTGATCGCGAGTGGACGCCAAGGGAACTTCCGTCGGAGTCAGCGGCTCGATCGGATCCGGCGCGCTCATCGCCCTCGCTCCGCGAGGTAGACACCGGCCAGCACGACGACTCCTCCGATGATCTGGGCGGGAGTCAGCACTTCGGCGAGCGCGATCCACGCGATGATCGACGCGATCACCGGCTCCAGCATCCCGACGATCGATGCCTGTGCGGCGGTGATGTACGCCAGAGAGACGATGATGAGCGTGAAAGGCAGTGCGGTGCCCATCACGATCATCCACGTGGTCAGCGTGCTCAGCGGGAGTTGTGGACCCGAACCAGCCAACGGCTCGCTGAGCCCCGCGAAGTCGGCCCAGGGGAAGCTCCACCACGGTTGGGCGATGGCCCAGAAGGCGGCCGAGCCGGCCATGCCCCACATCGTCAGCGACAGCGCATCGCGCTGGTAGCCCGAGCGGCGTTGTTGCTCCGCCATGACATAGAAGAGCGCCAGCGCGAGGGCGGCACCGAAGGCGGCGAGGACGCCGACACCATTGAGCACGAATCCCTGCCAGACCTGGGCGATGAAGGCCAGTCCCACGAGGGCCAATGCGAGCCCGATCCACACGGTGCTGCGCACGAGTTCGCGGCGGCCGAAACGGGCGTAGAGCACCACGAAGATGGGGGCGGTGAATTCGATGACCAGCGCAATGCCGATAGGCATGCGCTCGATGGCGACGAAGAAAAGGAATTGGGTCATGGCCACGCCGATGACGCCGTAGGCCAGCAGGATCCCCCACTCCCCGCGCTGGATGCGCAGGGCTCGCGGGCGAGCGATGAGCACCACGACGAAGAGGATCAGGAACGCACCGGTTGCCCGGATCTCGCTGAGGCGAGCCGCTGAGACGCCGCTGAGCAGGATCGTCTTGACGATCGTGCCGTTCAGTGCGAAAAGGCAGGCCGCTGTCAGGTAGACGGCGTAGCCGATGACGAGGCGACGTCGATCGTGCGCCGTCGGCAACGGCGGAAGCGTCATGTCGGTCACCGCGCGAGGGCTTCCCGGTAGACCGCGATGGTCTGGTCGGCGATCGCATCCCAGCTGAAGTCGGCCACGGCACGCTCGCGGCCAGCCACTCCCATCGCCCGAGCGCGGGCCGGGTCGGCCGCCAGGTCGTTGACCGCGCGCGCGAGCCCGGCCTCCAGGCCCGCCGGGTCTGCAGCGTCGTAGGGCACGAGGATGCCGGTGACGCCATCGACCACGACCTCGGGGATGCCGCCGACCGCGCTGGCAATGACAGCGGCCTCGCACGCCATGGCCTCGAGATTGACGATGCCGAGGGGCTCGTAGACGGAGGGGCAGACGAAGGCGAGCGAGTGGGTGAAGAGCTGGATGAGGTCGCTGCGCAGCGCCTGCTCCTGGATCCAGACGACGCTCGAGGCGCCGCGGGAGGCCTGGAGTCGCTCCACGGCCTCGCGCGTCTCCACCCCGATCTCGGGAGTGTCCGGTGAGCTCGCGCACAGCACGAGCACGACATCGTCGCTGAAGCGCTCGGCCGCAGCGAGCAGGTGTCGAATGCCCTTCTGTCGCGTAATGCGCCCGACGAACAGGACGTAGGGACGGTCCGCGGGGACGCCGTATCGCTCAAGTGCGGCACGCGACGCGTCGGGACGATACGTCGAGGTATCGATGCCGTTATGCACGACGTGCACGCGAGCGGGATCCACCATCGGATACGCCGTGAGTACGTCGGTCCGCATGCCGTGGCTCACCGCGATGATCGCGTCCGCGTGCGCGTAGGACGTCGCCTCCACCCAGGAGGAGACGCGATAGCCGCCCCCGAGCTGCTCCTCCTTCCACGGCCGCAGGGGCTCCAGGGAGTGGGCCGTGATGACGTGCGGGACGCCGTGCAGCAGGCCCCCGACGTGACCGGCGAGGTTGGCGTACCACGTGTGCGAGTGCACGAGATCGACGTCGCCGGTCGCCTCCACCATCGACAGGTCGACCCCGAGCGTCTGCAGGGCCGGATTGGCACCGGCGAGGCTCGGCGGAACAGCGTGCGCCTGCGCGTCCGGACGCGGGGCACCAAAGCAGTGCACCTCGACGTCGACCTTGCTGCGAAGGTGCGCCGCGAGTTCGGTGACATGGACGCCGGCGCCGCCGTAGACATCGGGGGGCCATTCACGCGTGAGCAGGCCGACCTTCACGGGGTCAGCCTAGGGCCCTGCGCAGCCCCTCACGTGAGGACTAGTCTGACGATCATGGAGAACGGTCCGCACGTGCTGGGCATCGTGCTTGCCGGTGGCGCCGGCAAGCGCCTGATGCCCCTGACGGCCGACCGGGCCAAGCCTGCTGTGCCCTTCGGTGGGGCCTATCGGCTCATCGATTTCGTGCTGTCCAATCTCATCAATTCCGGCTTTCGCCGCGTCGCAGTGCTCACCCAATACAAGTCGCACTCGCTCGACCGGCACATCACGACCACCTGGCGCATGTCACCGCTCCTGGGCGACTACGTCACCGCCGTGCCTGCCCAGCAGCGCCTCGGCCCGCGCTGGTTCACCGGCAGTGCCGATGCCATCTACCAGAGCCTCAATCTCATCAACGACGAGAAGCCCGACTACGTCGCTGTCTTCGGGGCCGACCACGTCTATCGCATGGACCCGATGCAGATGGTGGAGGCGCACATCGACTCCGGCTCGGCCGTCACGGTCGCGGGCATTCGCCAGCCGCGCGTCCTGGCCCATCAGTTCGGCGTCATCGAGGTTGGCGCCGATGGCACGAGCATCAAGCGCTTCCTCGAGAAGCCGGCCGACCCGCCGGGGATCATCGGCGCGGAGGACGAGTCCTATGTGTCGATGGGCAACTACCTCTTCACCACCGACGCCCTGATCGAGGCACTGCGAGCCGACGCGGCCGATGAAGGGTCCGTGCATGACATGGGCGGCAACATCATCCCGATGCTGGTCGATCAGGGCCGCGCCAGCGTCTACGACTTTGCCGACAATGTCGTGCCCGGAGCGACCGACCGCGATCGCGGCTACTGGCGCGACGTCGGAACCCTCGACGCCTACCACGACGCGCACATGGACCTCGTTTCCGTGCACCCCATCTTCAATCTCTACAACCGCAAGTGGCCGATCCTCACCAACCACCCGGCGCTGCCGCCAGCGAAGTTCGTCGAGGGCGGCAACGCCCATGAGTCGATGGTGGGCACGGGCTCGATCGTCTCCGGGGCACATGTGCGCGGGTCCGTGCTGTCCTTCGACGTGCAGGTGCAGGGCGGCGCCTATCTCGAGGGGTCGGTGGTCATGCCCGGCACGAGAATCGGTCGCAATGCCGTCATTCGCAATGCCATTCTCGACAAGAACGTCATCGTCCCCGATGGGGCGCAGATCGGCGTCGACATCGAGCGTGACCGCGAGCTCTACACGGTGAGCGACAACGGCGTGGTGGTACTCGGCAAGGGTGTCGTGGCGGCCATCTGATGGCGGTCGCGGTTGTCACAGGCGCAGGTCGCGGCCTCGGTGCCGTCATTGCCGGGCGGCTGCACGCCGTGGGCTACGACGTTGTGGCTACCGACGTGGAGGGTGTCGATGAGCGTCTCGATGTGACGGACGCGCAGGCGTGCCGGGCGCTCGCCGAGCGAGTTCAGCCCGATGTCTGGATCAACAACGCCGGAGTCCTGGGCGCGGGAGATGCGGCAACCCAATCCGATGAAGTGATCGACCAGGTGGTGTCGGTCAACCTGCTGGGCGTCATGCGCGGCACGCGAGCGGCTGTCGAGGTGATGCGTCAGCGTGATGGTGGACGGGGGCGAGGTCACATCGTCAACGTCGGGTCCCTGGCCTCGTGGGTGCCGGTGCCGGGGGAGTGCGTCTATGCGGCGACCAAGGCCGGGGTGCTGTCCTTCACCCTGGGTCTCGAGGGGGAGCTACGCGCGCAGGGCGTCACCGGCGTTCGCTTCACCGTGGTATGCCCAGACGGCATGCTGACGCCGATGATCACCGACGTGATCGACGACCCGGCGATCGCGATGACCTTCACGGGTTTGCGCCTCGTTGAACCCGATGAGGTCGCG
>CAINGG010000403.1 GCA_903848435.1 uncultured Actinomycetes bacterium
CCACCCGCGTGCAGCCACACCTCTCCGTCCGCTGCGCGGGCCATCACATCGGCAGCCAGGCGGTCATCAGCGTCGACACTGACGGGCACGCCGTCAATGTCCACGGTGAACGCCGCTGCGCCACCCAGCCGCCAGCAGTCGCCGTCGCGCCACGGATCGTCGCGGGGCTCGGGGCGGCAGGCCAGGGCAGCCCAGCGACGCTCCTCATCGCCCGCCGGTGTCGGGCGCCACGCCCCGGCGAAACGGTCGATCAACCCGGTGTCGAGGTCGCCCTTGATCACCGCATCGTCCAACAGCAGGTCGTGCACGAACTCGATGTTGGTGACAACTCCGAGGGCGACCGTGCGCGCCAACCCCGTGCGCAGGCTGTGCAACGCAACCTCGCGTGTGCCACCCGATGCGATGACCTTGGCAAGCATGGGGTCGTAGTCCGATCCGACAGTCGTGCCTTCCGCTACACCCTCGTCGACACGCAGGTCATCGGGTGGCATCCATGCGAGCAGGGTTCCGCCCGTGGGCAGGAAGCCGCGACCTGGATCCTCCGCGTAGATGCGCGCCTCGATGGCATGGCCGCTGATGCGCACCCCGGACTGATCGAAGGGCAGTGGCTCGCCCGCGGCCACGCGCACCTGCCATTCGACCAGGTCCATGCCGGTGATCTCCTCGGTCACCGGGTGTTCGACCTGCAAGCGCGTATTCATCTCGAGGAAAGCGAACCCCGAGGGGTCATGGCCGGGCACGACGAACTCGACCGTCCCTGCACCGACGTAGCCGACCGACTCGGCGAGCCGCACGGCAGATGCGCACAGGGCCTCGCGCGACGCGTCGTCAAGGAAGGGAGACGGGGCTTCCTCGACCACCTTCTGGTGGCGTCGTTGGAGCGTGCACTCACGCTCGCCGAGGTGGACGACATGGCCGTGCCCGTCGGCAAGGACCTGGACCTCGATGTGGCGCGGCCGGTCGACATAGCGCTCGACGAGCAAGGTGTCATCGGCAAACGCCGCCCTCGCAATTCGACGGGCGCTCCCGAGGGCCTGGTCGATCTCGCTCGGCTCGCGAACGACCACCATGCCCTTGCCGCCGCCGCCGGCCGAGGGCTTGAGCAAGGCCGGGAAGCCCACCTCGGCGATCGCCGCTGCCAGCGCGGCATCGTCCATGCCCGGATCGTGCCGACCGGGGACGACCGGCACGCCGGCCGCGATGGCCGTGAGCTTCGCGGCGATCTTGTCGCCCATGGCCTCCAACACCTCGGGAGGTGCGCCGATGAAGGAGATGCCCGCGTCGATGCAGGCGCGGGCGAAGCGAGGGTTCTCGGCTAGGAATCCGTATCCGGGATGCACCGCCTGGCTGCCGCTCGCCAGGGCAATCTCGATGAGGCCATCGATGTCGAGGTAGCCATCCGGAAGGGCATAGGCGTGGTCGGCTAGGTCGACGTAGGGAAGGCCGGCATCGGCGTCGGCATACACGGCCACCGACTCGATGCCCATTCGGCGCAGGGTGCGCATGATGCGTGCCGCGATCTCACCTCGGTTGGCCACCAGGACCGTGTCGAACACCGCCATCACATCCGAAAGACACCGTAGGAGACCGGCGGCAGCGGTGCCTGACCCGCAGCGGCG
>CAINGG010000404.1 GCA_903848435.1 uncultured Actinomycetes bacterium
GAGGGCGGCATGGAGGCTGGCCGCATCGGCCTGCTCGCACCGGCTGACGTGCCCGACCTGCCCGATGCCCTGCGTCTGGCAGCGCCCGCAACGAGCGAGGAGTACGCGCGGATCCTCTACGCGGCCCTTCGCGACGCGGATGCTCGAGGCGTGGAGTTCGTCATCGTGGTGCCACCCGGGCCCGACGGCGACGGCATCTCCGCCGCTGTCCTCGACCGGCTGCGCCGCGCCTCGGCGCCGCGGGAGTGAGCGTGTTCCGTTCCCTTCCTCGCGGCGTACTCGGCGGGCACAATGAAGGGGCAACACTAAACCAGAGGGGACCTCATGAAACTCGTATCCATCGGGGCCGGTCTGGCCCTAGCCGCAGGCCTCATCGTGGCACCCGTCACCGCAGCGCATTCCGATCAGGGAGCCGTGTGTGGATGGACCGGCGACGTCACCCAGCTGATGCAGAAGGCTGACCGCCGCGTGCGCTCTCCGCGCGTAACCGAGCAGATCACGTCGCGCATGGGCGCCAACTCCAAGATCCTGTCCTATAAGCGCATGGAGGTCGATCTTCTGGCCCGGGACGGCGATGTCACCAGTCCCACCAAGGCATCCACGCTGACGAACAACAAGGTCTCGTACAACATCAAGGTGAAGTCAGGAGGGGAGGAGTCGGTCATCAGTGCGCAGGTGCGCTTCGACGGACTGTGCTACCGCACGACCGTGGTCGTGCAGTCCGCGTGGGTTGGCAGCACCGGCACCGACCAGGCCTTGACCGTCGGCGCTGACGAGGCGCTCGGCCTGGCCCAGGCCTATCGCAAGAAGCACTCCGATGAGTTCCTACTGGATGCTCCGCTCGTGATGATGAACCTCATGCAGGCGACCACCGCTCCGCCGGACTTCGGCAAGTTGCGGTGGTACGTCAACTACGCGCCGGCCCCGGGCGAACTTCAGATTCTTGCCGTCTACATGAACGGCAAGGTCAGCCCAACCGGCTGACCACGACGGTGTTCGGCGTCCGCCCGATACGACGGAAGATGGCGTAGAGGGCGGCGCCGAAGACCGCGCCGGCGAGATAGGCACCGTCGCCCCCGTCGAGCACATTGCGCGACACCCAGCCGAGCCAGCCCAGGGCCACGGGGTAGTCGGCGGCGATCTGGTTGCCCAGCGGCGTGGCCGTGAACGGCAGGAGCAGGATGAATCCGATGATGAACGCCGCAACGGCGGCGCGCGTCTTGCCCGCGATCGTCTCCCACGGACGTGGGTCGCTCCACCGGTAGAGCAACTCGACGATGACCACCCCGAACCATGGCGCGGTGTAGTAGCCGGCGAAGAGCACGATGTCGGAGGTCAGCTGTCCCAGTTGGGTGTTGCGGCTGATCAGCGCCAGCGCCACGCCCGAGGCGGTCACGAAGAGCGAGCAGACGATGCGCGGGAAGCGCACGCCCATCTGCTTCAGGCTCAGGCCGGCACTGAAGTCATTGAAGGCGTTCGCCGTCGCCAGGGAGGTGCCCAGGGCGACCAGGGCGACCGTCGCGATGACCCCGCCACCGAGGAGCTGATCGACCCGCTCCATCGGATTGTTCAGTGCGGCATCGGTGGACACCCATGCGCCGATGCCGCCGAGCACCAGCAGCGGGAGCGTCATCCCAATGAAGACCCAGGAGAAGACCCCGACGGGTGACGTGCGTGTCACCATTCCGGCGGGAGCGGCGAACGGCCAACGCCTGCGCCTCAAGGGACGCGGAGTTCAGCGCGCGACGCCCGGCGATCTCTACTTGGTGCTCCGGCCGACCGTACCCAACACCCAAGACCCCGAGC
>CAINGG010000405.1 GCA_903848435.1 uncultured Actinomycetes bacterium
CGCCGCGTTTGGCGTCACCCGCGCCTCGTCATCGAACTTCCTGCAGTTGGCCGTGCTGACCGCCACCTATCGGGTCTCCCCCGTCCTGCCTGCCCAGGTGGCGACGAACACGACCGGGCCGCTGACCCTCAGCCTCAACGCGACTAACCAATGGGCCCAGATCTTCTACCTGCAGAACATTGGCGACCTCGATGTCACATCTCTCACGCTCAGACATGACGGGCCCTATGGAAATGGGTCCAACCGCGTCGATCTCGCCTACTGCTCGGGAGGGAACGCCAGTGGCCAGTTCACCACCGTGGGAGTGTGCGCGGGCGGTGGCGTCCTGACGACCGCCATTCAGGGCAAGGGGTCCGTCGTACTGTCACTGAGCCTTCCAGCAGGCACCGTGCGTGCCTTCCAGGCGACAACTCGCAATCGCGGCAACGGACAGGACACCACCGACACCATCAGCGTCGAGGTGTCGAGCTCGGGCGTCGTCCGCCGCGGGACAACGACGTCTTAGGCGCCCGGCGCCGTCGGCTCCGCATCGGGATCACTGTCCTTCTTCTTGCGCGGCAGATAGAGCACGGCGAAGCCCGCGGCCACGATCAGGGCGCCGATGACGCTCCAGACCGGATTACCGGTCATGAAACTCTCCTCGAGAAAGCCGAGGGAGAGCGCCACCCAGAAACCACCGACCATAATGAGGACCAGGCCGATGGTGCGTCGCAGCGGATCGATGTCTTTCACGGCTTCACCATCCCATGCTCGACAACTCGCACGCTACGGACGCGTGAGAAACCACGTGAGATCGGCGAAGGACTTGTCATCCATCATCGTCTCCCCCACGATCACCTGCCCGGTCCACTCACCCGCCGTCACGTCGATGTAAGCGGCCCCGAACGAAATGCTGTCCGGATCGACGAGGGTGAAGCCAGCCTCCTCGAGCACACCGCTGCCGATGTAGGCCATCAGGGCATCGAGTTGGTCCGCCGGGAAGCGCCAGGTCGCACTCACCAGGCCGCCCCCCATGGGTCGAAACTCGATCGCTGCTTCGCCCACGCCCTCGGCGACGGCGATGAGTTGGCCGCCCTCGAGCACCGGCAAGCTGGCCAGCCACGCCGGCTGTGGCACGTCGCCCGTCTCCTGCTCAAGCCGGAACTCCGTCGGCGGCTCGCCGGGATCGGGCTTGGGGGCGACCTTCAGCGCGATACGCAGATCATCGTCATCGCGCGTCATCACGAGGATGCTGCTGGAGTCCGTGGTCGAGATGGAGTTGTAGGTCCAGCCGTTAGGCGCGCCATCTCCAAACGCCTCGAGGTCGGCCGGGCTCCGTTCCTCGCCGATTCCTAGGACCTGCTCGACGTACGTCGACTCGTCGTCCCACTCCTCGACGCTCATGCCAGCGCCGACGATGGTTGCGCCCGCGGGCAGCGGCACGTTGCCATCGTGGAGTGACAGCACTGAGCCCAGATCAGCCTCCGCGGCTGGCTGACCTATCAGGGCGGCGTACGGCGCGAGCGCATCGTCGATCACATCGACGAAGAGAACGTCAGGGGCGTCGGGCGTTGGGGCGGAAGCGGCACTCGACGACTCGATCGCCGTGGGCGATGGCGCGCTGGAGGATGAGGCGGCCTCGGTCGGTGCGGTCGTCTCGCTCGACGAGCCTGCGCCTGAGCCGCAGGCAGACAGGCAGACAAGGACCGGGACGACCAGCGCGATCCGCAGACGCATGACGGCATGGTACTTCCGAGTGACCTCTACCCTGGCGCCATGAGCGTGAAGTCCGAGGCCGTCACCACGTGGCAGCGCTATCGGTCGCTCCAACTCGAATACGCCGCCCTCCGGGTGGTCGGCCGCGGGCTCTTCCTCGCGATGATGCTCATGGTGGCCTTCCTTTTCGTCTTCGTACGGGCCACCGACCTCATCGCGGGCGATAACGAGGTGCTGATCCCGACGGTCAGCGTGGCCCCGACTGTTGACCTCGGTCAGTTGGCCACCGGGTCGTTCACCCGCACGAGCGGCGCTGTCGTCAGCGTGGTGGGTATCGCCACCCTGGTCATCTCCGCACTCTGGACCAGCTACGCCGTCAGGCGCGGCACCGTGAGCGCGCTGCGCGGCAATGAGACCGCGAAGCCCTCGTGGAAATCGTGGCGCACGATCATGGTCGCCGTCGTCCTCCCGGTCATCGTCTTGACGACCTGGCTGCTGACCCTGGCCACCTCGCTGCGGCGTAGCGCGTGGTCCGCTCTCGTCGGCCAGCAACTCGATCCGGCGCTCGTGAACGGCGGCAAGGCTCTCGCTATCGCTCTGGGTGCGCTCATCGTGGGGGGCGCCGTCGTCGTCACGATCAAGGCGACGATGGGCCGCGTCACCGGCCGGGGATTCGTTGCGGCCGCCGTCATCGCCGCCACCGTGGTCGGCTGCAACTTCGTCCTTCTCTATACCTATGTGGGATCCCTCATCAATCCCAACGTGTCGGGCGGCATCGTGCTCGTCTTCGCGCTCCTGCTGTGGGTCAACATCGTCGTGCGCGTCTACCTCGGCGCTCTCGGCTGGTCGGCGATGCCGAGGCCCTAGCCTGCTCCCGTGGCCCTCCTGCTCGACGAAGCCCACTGGCACTGGCGCGGACGCCTGTGGTGCCACCTCGTGAGCGACACCTCCCTGCACGAGCTGCACGCCTTCGCGGAGTGGATCGGCATTCCGCGCCGTGCCTTCCAGGGCGACCACTACGACATACCGGAGGAGGCCCGCAGCGTGGCGATCGAAGAGGGCGCACTCGTCGTCACCAGCCGGCAGATCGTGGTCGCCCTCTACTCCGCGGGACTGCGTCGTCGACCGCACGAACGCCGGCTCATCGACGCCACGACCTGAGGGCGTCACCGGCGCCTACGACTCCTTGACGCGGGAGTACCACACACGGTCGGCCACCGACACGATGTCGTCGGACATCGACGTCATGCGGCGGTAAAGCTCGCGGCTGCCCAGGACCACGCGGATGTCGGTGACGTCGAGCAACTGGCTCATCGCCTCGCGGTAGACGCGCTCGAGCTGCCGCTGCGATCGCACGGCGGCGTCGGCCTCCTGGGTCGCGCGACCCTGGCGGTCCTTGCTGCCATCCAGCTGCGCGAACGCCGCCTTCAGGTGCTGCACTCCCTCCGCGAGCAGGGCCGCCATCTGCGCGGACGACGCATCGGGCGGGAACTGCATGGCCTCCGACTCGCGCACCGTGTTCTTCGCACCGTTGATCACGCGGTCGAGCTCGAAGGAGAGCTGGAAGAGGTCCTCGGGCTCGAGCGGAGTGGTGAACGCCTCGCTGATTGCGTCGACGAGCGTGCGTCGCGCGTCGTCACACTCGTGCTCCGAACGGCGTACGTCGTCGGCTCGCGCGGTGTCGCCGGCAGCCCACGCGGCGAAGGCAGCCATGCCATCGGCGGTGATGTCGGCCTGCCGCCGCAGCATGCCGAGGACGTCGGGGGTGTCGGGCAGGAACCATCGCCCGCGCTTGCCGGCCGGGGTGCTCATATCGCTCTCCATCCGATGAGGATGACGACCGCGAGTAGCGCGGCCGCCGGAAGGGTGGTGATCCAGGCGAAGCCCATGTCGCGCACGATCTGCCAGCGCACATGCCGCCAGCGACGTCGGCCAGCGCCAATGCCGACGACGGATGAGGCCACGACCTGCGTCGTGCTGACCGGAGCGCCGGCGAAGGATGCGCCCAGGATCACGACCGTCGACGATGCCTGGCTGGTGAAGGAGTCGATCGGCGTCAGTCCGAAGATGCGCTGGCCGATCGTCTTGACGATGCGCCAGCCGCCGAGCGCGGTGCCGAGGGCGAGGGCGGCTCCCGTGACGACCTTGGCCCATAGGGGCACCGTGAGTTCGCTTGTCTCGCCCGTCGCCAAGAGCAGCACGGCGATGACGCCCATAGCCTTCTGCGCGTCGTTGCCGCCATGGCTGAACGACAGGCCTGCGGCCGTAACCCACCCTCCCCGCTTGGTCGGCGTATCCCACCGTTGCGTCCAGCGACGCGACGACCAGCGAAGGAGCCTGAGCAGGAGGAAGGCGCCGAGGAATCCGAGCACCGGCGACACCAGGAGCGCGATGAGTACGCCGATGACGCCGGTCGGTCGCCATCCGTCGAAGCCACCCCAGTTGACGGCGTCCAAGCCGCCCGTGCCCGCGAGCACCCCATCCGCGATGGCCGCGCCGACCAGACCGCCGACCAGTGCGTGGCCCGACGACGAGGGCAGGCCTCGCCACCAGGTGATGAGGTTCCAGATCACGGCGCCCGCGAGGCCTGAGCCCACGACCGCGACCATCTGGTCGTCGGAGACGGTGACGATGCCGCCGATGGTGTCGGCGACCGCCGTGCCGAGCAAGATCGCGCCGGCCATGTTGAACACCGCCGAGAGGGCGACAGCCTGGCCCGGGGTCGCTCCGCGGGTGGCCACGAGGGTGGCGATGGCGTTGGAGGCATCGTGGAACCCGTTGGTCAGGGCGAAGGCCACGGCCAGCCCAATGGCGATGATGAGCCCGACCTCCATGGGGGCAGTCAACACCGGGACCCCCAAGGTGAACAGAAGGTGAACAGGCCTTTCGGCGCCAGATCCCGGCCCGGTCCGAGGGCCAAGATCGCCCCAGCGTCAGTGGAGGATGACCCTCGACGGACGCTCGAGCCAGGCGGGGGCGCGGCTCGGTGCTCACCGCACCATCGACCGAACGGACGCCGGCATGGACCTGATGCTGATCGCGATCATCCTCATCGTCGCGCTCGCACTCATCTTCGACTTCACCAACGGCTTCCATGACGCCGCCAATGCTGTGTCGACCGTCGTGGCGACGCGCGCTCTCCCCGCCAAGTGGGCGCCGGCCTTCTCAGCATTCTTCAACTTCGTCGCCTACTTCGTCGTGGGCACGGCCATCTTCGGGGCGACGTCCGTCGGGGCTCCCATCTCCACCACACACGCCGCTGCGTCGTCCGTCGTCGGTGCGGGCATCGGGTC
>CAINGG010000406.1 GCA_903848435.1 uncultured Actinomycetes bacterium
CCTGCGGTTGGTGCCGGCCGCGTGTGCGGCCTGGGCCTGCGGGATCGCCGTCATCGCGATCGCGCCCGCGAGCATCAACACGGCGCGCCTCCTGGGTGTCGCCGCTCTCCTCGCTGGCCTCGCGCTCCTTGCCATTCGCGCCACTCGCGCGCGAGCCATTGCCGCCATTGCCCTGGTGGCTGGTGGCGTCACGCTCACGTCCTCGATGTACGCCGAGGCCGTGGCCTCCGGGCCCGTCGTCGATGCCGGGCTGCAGGCGCAACGCATCACCGCGGAGGTCGTCGTCGGGGGCGACCTACGCGTCCGGGACGGCACCATCGAGCAGCGTGCCCAGCTCGAGACCCTGTCGACGGCGGCGGGAAGCTGGGTCGTGAGCGCCCCCGTGCTGGTGCGCACCGATGACGAGCCATTGACGATGGGCAGCAGGGTGCGCGTCACCGCGCGCTCCGGTCCCGGGGATGCGTTGCGCGGCTACGCCGCCACCTTGTCGATCGACACGCGCGAAGTGATCGAGGGACCCGGTCCGCTCGCGTCGATGGCCCTCACCGTTCGTGGCGGCCTGCGAGAGGCGCTCGCGGGCGCGGAGCCCACGGCCGCTGCCCTCGTCGAGGGCCTCGCGGTGGGCGATGAATCAACGCAGCCACCCGGGTTGGCCGATGACATGCGCGCATCCGGCCTGTCACACCTGACGGCCGTCTCCGGCGGCAACACCGCGATCGTCGTCGGTGCCGTGCTGATCGTGACAGCCCTCTTGGGTGTCGGCCTGGTGGGCCGGGTGCTGTGCGCACTGGGCGCTCTCGCGGCGTTCGTGGTGATCGTTGGCCCGCAGCCGAGTGTGCTGCGTGCCACTGCCATGGGAGTGGTCGCACTGGCGGCGATGATCTCCGGCGGGCAGCGTCGCGGGGTCGCAGCACTCGCGGGCAGCGTCATCGTGCTGCTGGCATGGTCGCCGGGGCTTGCCACGTCGTGGGGATTCGCGCTCTCTGTCGCCGCCACCGCGGGCCTGCTCGCCCTGGCGCCCCCGCTGCTGGCGCGCATGCGCGGCACTGGCGAGGCGCGCCGCCATCTCACCGAGGCTCTCGCGATGACCATCGCGGCGCAGGTAGCGACACTGCCGCTGATCGCCGCCTTCGGCCAGGGCATCAGCCTCGTCGCCGTGCCGGCCAACCTGCTCGCCGCGCCCGCCGTCGTCCCCGTGACCGTGCTCGGCCTCCTGGCCGCGGTCGTCTCACCCGCCAGCCCACCGCTGGCCCACCTGCTGGCGCGCTGCGCTGAGCCGTTCGCCGCATGGATCGCCACCGTGGCTGAGCGATCTGCTGCTCTCCCTGCCGCGACCGTGGCCTGGCCGGGCGGACTGGGCGGTGCCCTCCTCGCCACGGGAGCCGCCGCGTTCGCCGTCTGGGCCATCCGTCGCCGACGCGGCCGCCATGAGCTCGCCTTCCAGCCACGGGTCCTCGTCGTGGTGACCGCCGTCGTGTCCATCGTCGCCGTGATCGCCCTGCGCCTGCCCGACCGCGCCGGGTGGCCACCACCCGACTGGGTGATGATCGCCTGCGACGTCGGACAGGGCGATGCGATCGTCCTGCGGGCGTCCGCCACGGACGCCGTTGTCATCGATGCGGGCCCGGATCCCGAACTGGTCGACCGGTGCCTGTCGGATCTCGGTGTTTCGCACGTGCCGCTGCTGGTCCTCACTCACCCGCATGCTGACCACGTCAACGGCCTACCCGGCGTGCTGGACGGACGCGCGGTCGACGAGGCACTCATCTCGCCCCTGCGAGAGCCGCCGGAGCAGGCGCAGAAGGTCGATGCCTGGCTGGCCGGCATTCCTGTGCGCACCGCGCAGGCAGGCGAACGGCGCATGGTGGACGGCATCGCGTTGACGACGCTGTGGCCGCAGCGCATCATCCGCGGACCCGAATCGGCCCCCAACAATGCCAGCGTCGGCCTGCTCGCCGAGGTCTCCGGCGTACGCATCCTCCTGCTGGGCGACGTCGAAACCGCCGCACAGGTGGCCCTGCGGTCATCGGTCGGCCTGGAGGGGGTCGACGTGGTCAAGGTCCCGCACCACGGCAGTCGCTACCAGGACCCAGCCCTGGCGAGCTGGACCGGCGGTCGTGTCGCCGTGATCACCGTGGGCGCAGGCAATCGCTACGGCCACCCGGCTCCGGAGACCCTCGAGCAGTGGCGCTACGCCGGTGCCGTGATCGCGCGCACAGACGAGGCAGGCGACGTCGCCGTCGTCGCGACCCCCGGCATCGGCGTCGTCACTCGGCGCTAGGCGTTAGCTGACGGAGATGCTGTGCGAACGACGAACTCCTCGAGCACGTGCAACTTCTGGTCGACGTCCAGGGAGTCGCCCGGGCGCAGACCGCCCTTCATCGCCACATCGACGCCGCTCAGCGTCACCGCGGCGCGAGCAAGGCGATCGGGGCGCCACTTCTTGGCCCGTGCCCGCACATTGCGCACCTGCCAGTCGAACCGAATGCCGGTCTCGCGCATGACGTCGGCTTCGCTGGCGGACGGGGGCATGCCCTGGATGCGCGCCATGTTGCGCAGCCCGCTCGCGATCGCCGCGGTGAGCGCTGGCCCGACCCCGGCACGTCCCGTCGACTCGACAGCCCATCGCAGGTCGCGCAGGGCATCGACGGGCCGGCGTTCCCAGATGGAATCCGAGACCCGATAGCCCTGCATGTCGGCGATGCCACCGAAGTAGGCGCGCACACCGTCTTCGTCGAGCGGGTCGCCCTCGAGGTCGGCGCACAGTTGCTTGATGGCCCCCACCAGCAGAGGGAGGTCGTGGCCGATCGCGTCGTAGAGCGCCCGCAGGGCGTCGGGGGTGGCACGACGCCCGTGTCGACGCACCTCCTCGAGCAGGAAGTCCTGGGTGGCGCGACCCTTCTTCAGCGCCGCGCACGACACCTCGGCGGCGCCAGCCGCGCGGATCGCGGTGAGGTAGCGCTTGCCCTTCACCCCGCCCGGATGGTGCACCACGACGGCGAAGCCATCCGGTGGATCTGCCAGGGCGCGCTCGACCACGCTGAACGTCGCGTCCTCGAAGCCATCGGCATCGGCGATGACCACCAGGGTGGCCTCGCCGAAGAGGGTGGGGCTCAGGGCCTCGGCGAGAGACTCCGGCGTCGCGTCGTCAAGGCTGAGGGTCACGACGGTCGGGCTGTCGCCGAAGCGCTCGCGGGCCGATGCGCGCGCATCATCGAGGGCGCGATCGACGAGGACCTGCTCGGATCCCACGAGGAGGGTGAGAGGGAGGCTGGCCACGGGGTCAGCATGCCACCTGGACACACAAACGCCCGGCCGGTGGCCGGGCGTTGCGGGTGACTCGAGTGCGTGGGCCCTAGAGGGAAGCAGCCTTCTTGGCGATGGCCGACTTGCGATTGGCCGCCTGGTTCTTGTGGATGACGCCCTTGCTCGCGGCCTTGTCGAGGCTGCGGCAGGCATCGTCGGCGAGTTCCTTGGCCTTGGCATCGCCAGCGGCGGCGGCCTCGCGGAACTTGCGCACGGAGGTCTTGAGGGAGGACTTCACAGCCTTGTTGCGCTGCCGCGCCTTCTCATTGGTGCGGTTGCGCTTGATCTGCGACTTGATGTTTGCCACGAACCCTCTGCCTCTCGAACGGACGGCCCTGCCCTGGGCGGGCGGGCCGAGGGATAAGGCTACCGGGAGTTCTGGGGGGAGCCCAAATCCGGGTCGATGAGGGGCCCTGCTCCGCCGGAATGCCCCCGGGCCACCCCGTGGGAGCATAGGTCGGTGCCCGCCCCCGCTCCCGGAGCAACCGATCCGGCGCAGATCCGCAATTTCTGCATCATCGCCCACATCGACCACGGCAAGTCGACCCTGGCCGACCGGATGCTGCAGATCACCGGGGTCGTGGACGAGCGGCAGATGCGTGCCCAGTACCTCGACCGCATGGATATCGAGCGGGAGCGCGGCATCACCATCATGTCACAGGCGGTCCGGCTGCCCTACCGCGCTCAGGATGGGCGTGACTACGTCCTCAACCTGATCGATACGCCCGGCCACGTCGACTTCACCTACGAGGTCTCCCGCAGCCTGGCCGCCTGCGAGGGCGCGGTGCTGCTGGTGGACGCCGCGCAGGGCATCGAGGCCCAGACCCTGGCCAACCTCTACCTCGCCTTGGAGAACGACCTCCAGATCATTCCTGTGCTCAACAAGATCGACCTGCCCGCGGCACAGCCTGAGAAGTACGCCGCCGAGCTCGCGCACATCATCGGCTGCTCGCCCGACGACGTGCTGCGCGTCTCGGCGAAGACGGGTGACGGGGTGCGCGAACTGCTCGAAGAGGTGGTACGCACGGTGCCGCATCCCGTGGGCAACCCAGACGCACCCCTGCGGGCCCTGATCTTCGACTCGGTCTACGACACCTACCGTGGCGTGGTCACCTACGTGCGCGTGATCGACGGGCACGTGTCCACTCGCGAGCGCATCGCGATGATGTCGACCAAGACGGTGCACGACCTGCTCGAGGTGGGCGTCATCTCACCGGAGCCCATGCCGGCGGAGGCGATCGGAGTCGGCGAGGTCGGGTACCTCATCACGGGCGTGAAAGACGTCCGGCAGTCGCGCGTCGGCGACACCGTCAC
>CAINGG010000407.1 GCA_903848435.1 uncultured Actinomycetes bacterium
CGTTGCATCGAATGTCCACCTGCGCCCGGCTGCACGCTCCTCCACGCGAGCCTCACCGGGTCGGGGATCAGCCAGAGCAAGGGCTGGCCCATCGACGGGAGCAATGGCGAGCACCTCACCGGCACCGGGCCACGGACGCATCGTGATGTCGAGAGCGTTGATTGCCTGCGTGGCGATCAGGCATCGGTCAATGGGCACCACCCGGTGGGAGCGTGCGGCACGAAGGCCTGCTCGCCCATCGGCATCGACCGCGAACTGGATCCGCGTGCGC
Organism: uncultured Actinomycetes bacterium; assembly: GCA_903848435.1. Taxonomy (GTDB): domain Bacteria; phylum Actinomycetota; class Actinomycetes; order S36-B12; family S36-B12; genus Mxb001. The sequence continues at coordinate 272 of CAINGG010000407.1, forward strand.
CAGTGCAGTCCGCCGTCATCACCGGGCACCGCCTCGACGACCAGCTCTGACCATCGATCGGCTGTTTCGCCGCCGAGGCGCGTGAGTTGCTCGCGAATCACGTCGGCCTTGAGGCGACGCTGTTCGTCAAGCACGACGTACTGCCAGTCGCATCCGCCGCAGTCGCCGGCGTAGCGGCACGGGGGATCCACCCGATGAGGTGAAGCGCGCAGGACCTCGACTGTCTCGGCTCGCAGGAAGCGGCCGTGGGCGGGCGCTTCGGTGACCTGTGCCATGACCTGCTCGCCAGGCAGGGCCCCACGGACGAAGACCACCTGGCCGTCGTGTCGCGCGACACAAATGCCCCCGTGGGCCACGGGACCGACGACAAGTTGCAGTCGGCTCCCTTCGGCAAGGGCGCTCACGAGGCCATCCGCGAGTAGAGCAGGTCGATAGCGGCTCGACCCGCCGCGATGCCGCGACGCTCGTATCGCGTGACGGGTCGATCGGCCGGGCGTTCGATGCGCCCACCGCGCCAGTGCGGTGATGAGCCGATCTCGTGCTCGACGTGCTCTGCGTAGTCGGGCCAGTCGGTTGCGATGTGCCAGTTGCCTCCCTCGACTACCCGGTCGGCCAGTGCGTCGGCAAACTCACGCTGGATCAGTCGGCGGCGGTGATGTCGCTTCTTCGGCCACGGGTCGGGGAAGAACGTGCGGGCTCCAGTGAGCGCACCCGAAGGGATGGACGGCAAAGCCTCCCGCACGTCCCCGTCAATGACGAAGACGTTGTCCAGTCCCAGCTCGCCGATGCTGGCCAGGAGGTCACCGATGCCCGGCGTGTGCATGTCGACCGCCAGGATCCGCGTAGTCGGATCAGCGGCGGCGTAGGCCACCACCGCCTCGCCCGTTCCGAAGCCCACGTCGAGGATGACTGGATCGCCACTGTCGAAGACGGGTGCAAGGCCCGCTTCCGACGAGGCCAATAGGTAGGGCGACGGGGCGTCCAGGGCTGCCTGCTGCCGAGCGGTGCGGCGACCCCGGCGGTGTTTCGTCGTGGGCAGGAGGGCATCCACGCCATTTCCTCCTGCCTCATTGGCCCATTGGTCGGGCAACGGGTGTCCGTATTGCCTAGTCTGCCCGCATGACTGATGAGACAACGAGGGGCGGCCTCGACCGCCGTACCTTTCTAGTCCTGGGTGCCGCCGCTTCAGGTGCTGTCCTTCTACCGGCTAGCCCGGCACTCGCCGGCCGCACAAGCCGAGCGTCGGGAGCTGTGTTTTCTCTGGGCATTGCGTCCGGAGACCCCCTTCCGGATTCGGTGATCCTCTGGACCCGACTGGCACCGCAGCCTCTTGAACTCGATGGCGGCATGGGCAGCGCGTCGGCGAAGGTCGAGTGGGAGATCGCCACCGACGAGGCGTTCACGCAGGGTCGACAGTCGGGAGAATACGAGGCGACGGCGACCTACGGACACAGCGTCCACATTGACGTCAAGGGCCTCACGCCGGACACGTGGTACTACTACCGCTTCAAGCACGGCACCGAGCTGTCACCGGTTGGTCGAACACGCACGACGCCGGAGTTGGGGTC
>CAINGG010000408.1 GCA_903848435.1 uncultured Actinomycetes bacterium
ATTCGTGTGGCGTGCGCGTCGCGCGCGCAAGCTCGTCGGTGGCGGGATGCGCCAGGTGGGCATCCTTGCGGCCGCGGGGCTCATCGCGCTCGAGGAAGGGCCGGACGGCACGGTCGCGCGGCTCGCCGAGGATCACGCGATGGCCCGAACCCTCGCCGAGGGCCTCGCGCAGCAGCAGGGGATCGTGAGCCCGGGCCACATCGCGCAGCCCGATGGCGATCGGCTGGATCCGGAGCGAGTGGTGACCAACTTCGTGCTCTTCGCGGTCGAGGGTGGCCCGGCGCGGCGCACGGCATACCTCCAGGCGCTTCGATCACAGGGCGTCGGCATGGTCGCGTATCCGCACGGGCAGATCCGGGCCGTGACGCATCTCGGCATCGGCCCGGCCGAGGTCGAGCGGGCGATCGCTGCGAGCGAGAAGGCCCTGGCCGAGACGGAGTCCGTTGCCTAGATGCTGAGGGCGATGGCGGCACCCAGGGCGAGGACCACGCCAGCACCCTGAATGCGCGTCATGCGCTCCTTGAGCACCCAGTGCGCGAGCAGGAGCGTGGCGGCCGGATAGAGGCAGCCGATCACTGCCACCACGACGAGTTCACCCTGCTGCGCTGCGAGTTGAAACAGGCCGTTCGCCAGGGCATCGACCATGCCGGTGATCACGGCCAGCTTCCACGGGAAGGGACGCCATGACGATGTGCCCTTGCGTGCCAGTAGGACGACGGCGACGACACACAGGAGAAGGGAGCCGACACCGCGGCCGAGCGTGGCGACCCAGATCCCGGAGTCGTCGGGTGCCACGCCGATACCGGTCAGGTAGGTGCCGATGAGCAGGCCTGCCGCCGCGGAGAGCAGCAGGGCACGCGGCGTCACGCGTCGGTGCGGACCTGGCTCGCGGCTGACCAGGATGACGGCGGCGATCGCCAGGATCATGCCCCCGACCGTGAGTGCGGTGACCGTCTCCCCGCGCACGATGCCCACGACCACGGGGACGAGCGCGCCACCGAGTGCCGTCAACGGCGACACGATGCCCATCGGGCCGAGGGCCAGCGCGCCGTAGAGCGGGAACATCGCGGCCAGCCCAAATACGCCGACGAAGATCGACCAGCCGATGGCGGCCGGGCTGATGGTTCCCGGGACGATCGTGATGGCCAGCACAGTGAGCAGGACGAATCCCACGGGATAGGTCACCGAGATGACGCGCAGGCTGCCTACGCGCTTGGTCGCCAGGCCCCCGGTGAAGTCGGCGAGCCCCCAGCACAGACTGGACACGAGGGCAAGAAGCGGACTCACTCAGACCTCTCTCATGGGGGACCGGAGTACTCTCCCAGAACGGTCCGTGTTCCCTTTACGCTGGCGCCATGACTGAGAGCCCCGAGATTCGTCGCCGCACCTTCATGGGCCTGGCCGCCGGCGCTGCTGCCGCCGCCATAACTCCCGGCATCGCCGAGGCAGCGCCCTCCGTCGCGGTCACGCCGTACTCCGCCTGGCCGTCACGTGGCCGCTGGGAGCAACTGCGACGCAAGGTGGGCCGTCGCCTCATCCGGCCGGAGCAGCCCTGGGCCAACCTCAAGTCCGGTCCGGTGCCTGCTCGACTCCGCAATCCGTGGTACCTCGAGGAGCAGGCGGGGGCGACTCAATCGACCGGCATGTACAAGGCCTGGGAGTCGACCGCCAGCGAGTACGCCGTGGCCGCGGAGAGCGCCGAAGACATCGTGGCCGCCGTCGACTTCGCGCGCGACAACAAGGTGCGCCTGGTGGTCAAGGGCACCGGCCATGACTACTACGGGCGTTCCTGCGGGCCGCGTGAGTCGCTACTCATCTGGACCCACAACATGCGCAAGATCACGGTCTCCGAGACCTTTGTCCCCCAGGGGGCGCCACCCGGGTGGCCCGCGGTGCCTGCGGTGACCACTACGGCTGGCAACCGGTGGCTCGAGGCATACACGGCTGCATCCAACTACGCGTCAAAGAACTACACGGGCCTTTACATCCAGGGCGGTGGGTGCACCAGCGTCGGCGCGTGCGGCGGCTTCGCCTTGGGCGGAGGTTTTGGATCCTTCAGCAAGCGCTTCGGCAGCGGCGCGGCGGGGGTTCTGGAGATCACCGTCGTCCTGGCCAGCGGCAAGGTCGTCGTGGCCAATGAGTTCCAGAACCCCGATCTCTTCTGGGCGATGCGCGGCGGTGGTGGTGGCACCTTCGGCGTGGCAACCCACATGACCCTCCTCGCCCACCCCGAGCCAACGATCTCCGGATGGATCTCCGGACCCATCACCGCCAAGTCCGATGCTGCTTTCGTCGAGCTCCTGGAGCGCTACGTCGAGTTTGCCGGGACCACGCTCATCGATCCGACGTGGGGAGAAGGCGTGATCCTCAATCCCGACTACGGGATGGCGACTGAATTTGACCGCGGTCTCAATGTCATGCAGGTGGGTTCAACCTTCCTCGATATCTCGACCGATGCGGCGGAGGCAGCCTGGGAGCCCTTCCTCGCACCGCTCAAGGCGCGGCCGTCGGACTTCAGCGTCGACGTGCACTTCAGCCAGCAGCCATTCAAGAACCGCTGGCACCCGACCACCAACGAGGCCATCTTCGACAATCGTCGTAATGCCCCGATGGGCTACTTCTGGTGGAAGGGCAATGCGTCGGAGGTGGCGGCCTACTGGGGCGCCTACGACGGACGCGGCGTGCCGTGGTCCATGACGCAGGGAGCCAACGCCAAGACGCTCGCCCAAGGCCTGTTCGATGCGTCGCGCACCTCACTCATTCTGTGGCAGACCAACAAGGCGCTCTATGGCGAGCATCCGGAGGCGAAGGAGCGCGATCTCACGACCTCCATCAACCCGGCGGTCTTCGACAACGTCGCCTTCATCACCGTTGGTGCCTGGAAGCAGGGGAAGTATCCCGGCATCAAGGGGCATGAGCCGTCAAAGGCGGAGTCGCAGGCTCAGTACGACGGCGTAATGGCTGCTTCTGCCGCCGTGCACAGGGTGACCCCGGGTGGGGGTTCGTACTCAAACGAGGGCAACTACTTCCAGGACAACTGGCAGCAGGAATTCTGGGGCGCCAACTACGACCGTCTGCTGCGCGTGAAGAAGAAGTACGATCCGACCAATCTCTTCACCGTGCACAAGGGCGTGGGCAGCGAGGGCTACTAGCCGCTCTTGCGTCGGAACTCGCGCTTGCCGCCGGCCTTGCCGGATTTCCCGGCCTTCGTCGTGCCACCCGACAGGTGCGCCTCGGATCCGAAGCCGGACTTGCGCTTCTTCTGCTCGAGCGCGTGACGGAACATCTCCTTGGGATCATCGGAGTGGAACCTCTCGGGCGCGGGCTCCGGCTCGGGATCGGGGGTGGGTACAGGCTCAGTGGCCGTCGCCGAAGCCGCCGTCTCGGGTGTGGCGGTCTTCTTGGCGGGAGCCGCCTTCTTCGCGGTGGCCTTCTTGGGAGCCGCCTTCTTGGCGGACGTGGCCTTGTCGGTCATGGGCCTAGTGTGTCACTCCCGTCGCCTGGCTCACGTCATGCCAAGGGAGATCAGGGCCACGGCGAACGAGATGGGCAGCCCGAAGTCGTAGATCAAGATGATGGTGTTGCCCGGTGCGAAGTTCTTCTTCTGGATCATCTCGCGGATGTGGTTGACCCCGGCGAGGACGAGGAAGATCGACTGTGCGACCGCGATTGGGAGCCACGCTGCTGGCGTGCTGACCGCGGCGATGATGCCTGCGACGCCAAAGCCGAGCGATGCGAAGGCGATCTCGTATTGGAAGCCATTGGTCTGCCAGCCGATCGATGCGGCCGTCTTCTTGGCGAAGACGCTGTGCATGACGAAGCTCGCGAGAAACATGAATCCACCGGGGAGGAAGAGCAGCCAGCGCATGGCGGAATCCATGAAGGTGTCATCGGCCACGCCCCCCGGTGCAGCGACGTTGAGAGCGGTGAGAATCCAGGCGAGCACCAGGGTGAGCCCGGGGATGAAGATGCCCATGCAGCTAAGGTAGTGGCCGTCCTACGATGCGCGCGTGAGGACACTCGTGGTGGGCGCCGGCCTGTCGGGGCTCCTCACGGCTCGCGGGCTCATCCGTCGGGGCATTGACGTCACGGTTCTCGAAGCGGCGGACCGTGTCGGCGGTCGGACCTGCGCCGAGACGATCGGCCGGGGCACCTTCGACCTCGGCGGCCAGTGGATCGGGCCATCTCAGCACCGCATGACGGCGCTCGCGGACGAACTTGGCCTGGCCACCTTCCCCACCTACGACACGGGCCGCAAGGTCCTCGACGTGGATGGGCGCATCAGCAGGTACGCCGGGTCGATCCCCTCGCTATCGCCCGTGAAGCTGGCCATCCTGCAGGCCACCATTTGGCGTATCGACCGACAGGCACGGCGTGTCTACGCTCGCGACCCGTGGAACGCCCCCGACGCATCCGTGATGGACGGGCGCACCCTGCAGTCGTGGATGACCTCCACGGTGCCGTCACGTCTGGTCCGCGATGTCATGACCACGGCTATTCGTGTCATCTTCGGAGCCGAGCCTCGCGATCTGAGCCTGCTGTTCGCGATGTGGTACATCGGCCAGGGCGGCGGCATCTTGAGCCTGGTCGACATCCGCGATGCGGCGCAGGCCACCCGATTCGTCGATGGGGCCCACGCCGTGTCACGGCGACTTGCCGAGGAGATGGGCGATGCGGTCGTCCTCGGGTCACCGGTGACAGCGATCGACTGGGGCCCCGAGGGTGTGATCGTGCGTACGCCGGGGCGGGAGTGGCGTGCGGACCGCCTGGTCATGGCAGCCCCGTCCAACATGGCGACCCGCATTGTGTTCGATCCCGTGCTTCCGGCTTCCCGCCGCGCGCTGATGGATCGGTTCCCGATCGGAGCCACCATCAAGTTCCACGCCCTCTACGACCGGGCCTTCTGGCGTGAGGCGGGACTGTCGGGTGAGTTGGTGTGCACCTCCGGGCCGGTCTCCGTCGTCTTCGACAACACCAGCCACGACGGGCGCCAGCCGGCGCTCACCGGGTTCTGCGTCGGCGAGGCGGCCCTGCGCGTATCGGAATTGCCGGACGCTGAGCAACGGAGAGTCTTCGAGGATGTGCTTGCCCGGGGGTTCGGGGAGGATGCGCGCGGTCACACGCATCTGCGCATCAAGGACTGGACGATCGACCCGTGGGTGCAGGGGTGCCCGACCGGGATCATGCCGCCCGGAGTTCTCGGCACCTTCGGTCCGGCGCTGCGCGCGCCCGTCGGACCGCTGCACTGGGCCGGCACCGAGACAGCGCGCGAGTGGACCGGCTACATGGAGGGTGCGGCCGAGGCGGCGGAGCGCGTGGTCGAGGAGATCACAGGTTGTCCTCCAGTGCCTGGCGCATCACGTCGGCGTTCAGGTCGCGGCCGGTCCACAGCCGCGCGTTGGTCATCGCCTGGTTGACCAGCATCCCGAGGCCCTGAAGCGGCTCGGCCCCGCGGGCCTTGGCCTTCTGGAGGAACTCGGTGTCGGGCGGATTGGCGACCACGTCTGCCACGACCATGCCCGGCTCGATCGTCGCGTAGTCCACGTCGGGGGTGTCGGTGCTGGGATAGAAGCCGATCGACGTTGCATTGACGACGACGTCGGTGCCCGCAGGCACCGCGTAGGGGCCGGTCCAGTGCGTGAAGCCCGCGGTGGCGCCGGTGCGTGCCGCGATCAGCGCCGCCAACTCCTCCCCGCGCGAGGCGGTGCGATTGACGATCTCGACGTGGGAGGCCCCGGCAAGTGCCGACTCGACGGCGATGGCCCGGGCCGCTCCACCGGCACCGAGGATCACGAAGCGTTTGCCCCGGGGGTCGATGAGGGTGCGCAGGGCATTGACGAAACCTTGGCCGTCGGTGTTCTCGCCGGTGAGGCGCCCGTTGTCGTTGATCACGCAGTTGACGGCTCCGATGATCTCTGCTGATGGTGCCAAGGCATCGAGATAGTCGAGGATCGCGATCTTGTGCGGTATCGAGCAGTTGAAGCCGAGCCACCCCATGCCGATAGCACCCCGCACGGCGTCGCCAAGCCGCTCGGGTGGGACCTCACAGTTGATGTAGCGCACGTCGAGGCCGGCATGTTGATACGCGGCCTCCATGATGGCCACGGTGGGATTCTGCGCGGCAGACGTCGCGAAGGAGCCGGTCAGGTCGGCGAGGAATCCGGGCATGTGTCCTCCAGGGTTGCTGACGACCCCGACCCTAGTAGGCCAGGATGCGCGCATGACCCGCATCGGATTCCTCGGCGTCGGCACGATCTCGGAGGCCGTGGTGCGCGCCATGTGCGCCCGCCCCGGAGTGGCCGACGAGATCCTCCTGTCCCCGCGCTCGCCGGAGCGCTCGCGGGCCCTCGACAGTGAGTTCGCCCAATGTCACCGGCTGACCAGCAACCAGGACGTCGTGGATGCGAGCGACATCGTCGTGCTGGGCATGCGGCCCCAACAGATGGACGAAGCCCTCGCCAGCATCGCCTTCCGTCCCGAGCAGGTCATCGCGAGCTTCATCGCAGGCACGCCCCCCAGCGGCATCGCGCCGCTCGTCGAGCCGGCTAGCCGGGTGTGCCAGCTCATCCCGCTTCCCCCGATCAGCTTGCACAAGGGCCCGCTCGTCGTGTGCCCGGGCATACCCGAGGTGCTCACCGCCTTCAGCGATCTCGGTGACCTCATCGTTCTCGACGATGAGTCCCGAATCCGCGTACTCAGTTGTGCGTCGGCCATCATGTCGACCTACTTCGAGCTGCAAAACCGGGTGATCGACTGGATCGCTGACCACGGTGTTGACCCCGATGTCGCTTCCCGCTACATACGCTCGGAACTCGAGGGGCTGGCGGCCGTTGGGCGAGTGACCCCCGACTCGCAGCGCCACGATCTGCCGGGCGAGTTTCAAACCAAGGGGGGCCTCAACGAGCGCGTGAGAGCAGGGCTGCTCGAACGCGGATGGTTCGAGGCGCTACCCGCTGAGCTCACCGACATCTACGACCACGCGATCCTTCGCCCGCCCGCACGTCAATAGCTGAAGGGCCACGCCTTGAAGTAGTTGCGCAATCGCAGCCAGAGGCCGTAGAGACCTCGCGGCTCGAGGATGAGGAACAGGATGATCAGCAGGCCGAAGATGATCGACTGCAACTCGAAGACATTGAGGATTCCGCCCTCGCCCACGCCGCCGAAGCCGGGAATGAGGGGCGTCAGCGCATTGACCAGCTTGGGCAGCAGGACGACGAAGATCGCGCCCATGATCGACCCCGAAATGGTGGCAAGGCCGCCGATGAAGATAACGGCGAGGAAGTCGATCGACAGGAAGATATTCCAGGTCTCAGGCGAGATCCGGCCGATGACGATGGATAGCAATGCACCAGCGATACCGGCATAGAACGATGAGATGACGAAGGCCAGTGTCTTGGTTCGCAGCAGAGAGACGCCCATGACCTCGGCGGCGATGTCTCGGTCGCGCACGGCGGCGAAGGAGCGGCCGAAGCGCGATCGCGCGAAGTTCTTCGCCGCAAAGGCCATGATCACGAAGATCACGAAGCAGGCGAAATAGAAGATCGTGAAGCGATCGATCCGGTAGCCCAAGATCGTCTGGTTGGAAAAGAGGTCGAAGCCGAGGAATACCGGGTCGGCAGGGGCTCGCCCGACGCCTGCGCCACCGGTTATGGGCTTGGCTTCCTTGAAGATGTGCTCGCCGATGAAGACCAGGCCGAGGGTGAGGATGGCGAGGTAGAGGCCGCGTACGCGCATGGCAAGCGGTGCGAGCACTAGGGCGATGAGCGCCGGGACGATCCCGGCGAGTGGGAGCCAGATGGCCATGTCCCAGCCCAGTCCGATCACGCCACCTCGCGCCTCGCCGCCAAAGACGGCAGCGGTGTAGGCCCCCACCCCCAGGAAGAAGGCTTGGCCGAGGGATACCTGTCCGGCGTAGCCGGTGAGCAGATTAAGACCGATGCCACCGATCGCGAAGATGAAGACCGTCGTGATGAGGGCCACCATGTCGCGCTGCATGAAGAAGGGCAGCACGATCATGACAAGGACGCCGGCCAGCACCCAGTTGCGCTTGACGCGGGTGTTGAAGATTGCGGTCTCTTGCGCGTAGCTCGTGAAGAGCTGCGGACGCCCGCGCGTGGTGCGATGCGACGATGCGGTGGCCTTGCTCATACCCGCACCACCTCCTTGGTCCCGAAGAGGCCGTAGGGGCGCACCATGAGCACGATGATCATGATGATGTAGGGCACGATGATGTCGAAGTTGGCGCCCAGCCACGGTGCATAGAGCGGCTGGTAGGTGCGAGTGAGTGACTCCGCGAGACCAATGATGAGGCCGGCCACCACAGAGCCCTTGATCGAGTCGAGGCCACCGAGAATGATGACGGGAAGTGCCTTGAGCGCGACGAGCGCGACGGTCGTCTCGATACCGGAGCTACCGGCAGTCAACAGCGCTCCGGCGAGCGCGGCCATGGCGGCAGCGATGCCCCACGACAGCCCGAACATCCGCCCGACGTTGATGCCCTGCGCCAGGCTGGTCTCCTGATCGGACGCCGTGGCGCGCATGGCTAGGCCCGTGCGTGAGCGGGCGAGGAAGAGCCCCACGATGCCGATGGCGACCAGGGCGATGACGAAGCGGGCAATGTCGACCGTGAAGAGCGTCGCGCCGAAAGCGTTGATCGTGTTGAGGCCGAAGGGATCATTGACGGTCAGGAGCTCGGAGCCGATCAGACGGCCGCTCACGATGAGCAGGATGATGAAGACGCCAACCGTGACGGTCGCTGCAGAGAACGCCGGACGCCCCACCATGGGCCTGAGAGCAACTCGTTCGATGATCATCCCGATGACAGCCATCACGGCCATGCCGAGAAGCACGGAGAGCCAGAAGGGGAGCCCGATGGCGTTGCCGAACGAGCCGGTGAAGAAGGCACCCAGGACCATCAATGCCGGAGTCGCGAAGTTGATGACGCCGGTCGCGCGATAGATGATCACGAACGAGACGCCCAACAGCGCGTAGAGGCCGCCGAGGCCGAGGCCGCGGACGAGGGATGAGAGCAGATCCTCCACGTCAGGCCTCCACTCGGCTCACGACGACGACGTTGCTCTGGTCTCCGCCCGCGAGGCGATCGGTTCCGTCATACATGTCGTCGATCAGCGGTCCAAACGTGACCATGAGTGCGGAGCGCTTGACCTTCTGGGTCGCGGTGAGGTCGCCGTCCTCGTGGTCGAGAGCCTTGGTGATCATGCGGAACTTGCGAATGTTCTCGACGCGAGCTGTCCCCTCGTTGACCTTCGCGACGATCCCCTGGACGAGCCGGAGGACTTCTTCGCGCTCGGAGAGGTCGCGGTAGGTGGTGTAGGGAATGCGCTTGGCCTTCGCCCACTGGCCGACCGTGTCCTCCTCGATACCGATGAGCGCCACGAGGTAGGGCCGCTGATCGCCGATCACGATCGCCTCTCGGATGAAGGGCGACGCCTTGATCGCATTTTCGAGTTCCGATGGGGAGATGTTCTTGCCGCCCGCGGTGATGATGATGTCCTTGATGCGATCGACGATCTTCAGGTGCGTGCCGTCGACCCACTCGCCGACATCGCCGGTGTGCAACCAGCCCTCAGCATCAAGGGCCTCGGCGGTCGCATCGGGCCGGTTCCAGTAGCCGGCGAATGATCCGGGGTGGCGCGTCAGGATCTCCCCCGTCGTCTCGTCGAGCCGGATTTCCACCCCGGGGTGAGGCTCGCCGACGGTGCCCAGCTTGATGCGACCCCGGCGGTTGCTCGTGGCGACGGCGCTGTTTTCGGTCATGCCGTAGAGCTCGTTGATGGGCACGCCCATCATGAAGAAGAAGTAGAGGACCTCCGGAGCGATGGGCGCCGCTGCCGAGGCGGCCGCGCGTACCTTGCGGAGGCCGATCCGATCACGCAGGGCCCGATAGAGGAAGACGTAGCCAACGCCGTAGCGGATGCGGCTCCATAGGGTGTGCCGGCCCCCATTGGCCAGCATGCTCTGGGCGATTCCATTGCCGACCTTCATCCAGATGCCGTAGTTGAGGCGCTTGAGACGCGATGCGGCAGCCATGCGCACTTCGACGGCTGCCTTCAGCTTCTCCCAGATGCGAGGCACAGCGAAGAAGAGCGTGGGCTGCACCTCACGGAGGTTGGCGACGACGGTGTCGATGGACTCGGCAAAGTGGACGACGGCGCCGGACACCGCATTTGTCCATGTCGTCACGGCGCGCTCGGCCACGTGGCAGAGGGGGAGGTAGGACAAGATCACGTCGCTGGCGTTGGGAGGCGGCTCGTAGAGGCCGCCACCGTCGACGATGACGTTGCTCGCGAACTCGACGTTGGCGTTGGTGAGCATGGCGCCCTTGGGCGGTCCCGTCGTACCCGATGTGTAGACCAGGGTGACGACGTCTTCGGGTTGGGTTTCCACGGCGCGACGATCGAGTGCGTCGGGGAAGGCGTCGCGGTGTGCGGCTCCGCGAGCGAGGAAGTCCTCCCAGCTCATGAGCTTGGGGTGGTCGATCCCGGCGACGCCGCGGCTCTCGAGGTAGACGATGCATTCGAGCGCCGGGCAGCGGGCTTCGACCGCCAGCGCCTTGTCGACCTGCTCCTGGTCCTCGGCGATGAGGACGCGCGAGCCCGAGTCGGCCAAGAGGTACTCGACCTCGGGGGCGGGGTTGGTGGGGTAGAGCCCGACGGTGATGCCGCGGACAGCGATGGTGCCCAGGTCGGCGAACAGCCACTCGGGGCGGTTCTCCGAATGAATGGCGACCCGGTCACCGGGCTCGATACCCAGCGACAGCAGCGCGTGGCCCACGAGGGAGATGTTGTCCGCGTAGTCGGACCAGGTGATGTCACGCCAAATCCCCATGCGCTTGGCGCGCATGGCCACACCGGTGCCCTGAGTGGCAGCCCGCCCGCGTACCTCGTTGGCGAGTGTCCAGGTGCGCACGCCGGATTCGGCGATCGCCGTCATGTCGTCTCCTTCCCTACCTCGGTGAGGTCTTCACCGAGGTACGCCCGGATGACCTTGGGGTCGCGCTGGACCTCGGCCGGGGTACCGAGGGCAATGCGCTCACCGAAGTCCAAGACGAGGATGCGGTCGGCGAGGTCCATGACCAGGCCCATGTCGTGCTCGACGAGGATCATCGAGACGCTCATCTCGGACCGGACGTCGAGGATGAAGCGGGCCATGTCCTCGGTCTCCTCCACGTTCATTCCGGCCACCGGTTCGTCGAGGAGGAGGAGCTTGGGGTCCATGGCCAGTGCCCGTCCGAGCTCCACGCGCTTCTTGACGCCGTACGGCAGCATGCCCACCGGAAATGCGCGGTAGGCCTCGATGTCGAGGAAGTCGATGAGACGTTCGACGACCGCACGGTTGGCGATTTCCTGGCGACGTGCCTTGCGGGAGTAGAGCAGCGCCGACGCCACCGAGTAGGTGAGGTACTGCGTGCGGCCAAGCATGAGATTGTCGACCACCGTGAGATTGTCGAAGAGCTCGATGTTTTGGAACATTCGAGCAACGCCCGCTTGGGCGATGTGCTCGGGTGACTGGCCGATGAGTTCCTCGCCGAGGAATCGGATGCTGCCCTTCTGGGGGCGGTAGACGCCCGAGATGCAATTGAAGATGGATGTCTTGCCCGCACCGTTGGGACCGATGACGGCGAAGAGCTCGCCGGGATTGACAGAGAAACTGACGTCGCGCACCGCCTGGGTGCCGCCGAAGGCCAGCGAGATGCCGTCGAGGGAGATGACGGGGGAGTCGGTGCTCAGCTCAACCACCTCTTCCGGCGTCGGTACTGCTTGACGTCTCGTAGGGAACCGCGCTCGTTGCCGTGCAGGCCGAGATAGAACTCCTTGACGTCATCGTCTTCGCGGAGTTGGGCGGCCGGCTTGTCCATGACGATGCGTCCCGTCTCCAGGACGTAGCCATGAGTGGCGATCGACAGCGCCATCGCGGCGTTCTGCTCCACGAGCAGCACCGAGGTGCCCGCCTCGTTGATCTGCACGATGAGATCGCGCAGTTGCTGCACGATCTTGGGGGCGACTCCGAGCGACGGCTCGTCAAGGAGCAGGTAGGAAGGCTGTGCCATGAGCGCCCGTCCGATGGCGAGCATCTGCTGCTCGCCTCCTGATAGATAGCCGGCCACCTGCTTACGGCGTTCGGCCAGCACGGGAAACATCTGGTAGCTGCGCTCGAGACCCTCGGCGATCTGCTGACGCGATGCGGTGTGGCCGCCTGCGCGGAGGTTTTCCTCGACAGTGAACTCGCGGAAGATACGTCGGCCCTCCATCACCTGCCCGACTCCGGCTGACACGATCTGTGGCGCGGACATCGAATTGAGCTCGGTGCCGTTCAATGTGACGCGCCCCTTGGTGATGCGGCCGCGGTGCACGTCGAGCAGTCCGGTGATGGCCCGCAGCACCGTGGTCTTGCCAGCCCCGTTGGGTCCGAGGAGGGCGACGATCGAGCCTTCGGGCGCCTGGAGGCTGACCCCCTTGAGCACGAGGATGACGTCCTCGTAGACGACCTCGAGGTTTTCCACCGCGAGCACGGGTGCCCCCTCCAGGTCGTGACGGCCACCCCCGACGGCGGCGCCCACCCATCATGGCGGTTTCGGCCTGGCGCCGCGATCGGATCCCTGGCACAGTGGGGCGACTGGGTCGCTCGGTTCGACCCCCCGGCCGTAGGGCCGGAGCAGGAGTCCTGGACAGGGGAGGGTTCGTGAAGGCTCGGAGCACGACCATGTGGGCGGCGGCCGTGGCCGCGGCAGCCCTGGTGCTGACTGCTTGCGGAGGGGGTGGCAGCAGCGCTCCGACCGAGTCATCCTCGTCGAGCGACGCAGGCCCCAACCCGCGCGACGGCATCGTCTTCGATGTCGGTGTGACGGATGAGCCGTGCCCGGAGGCCATCAACCCTGACAACGGCTGTATCTATCTGGGCGTTCTCTCCGACCTCACCGAGGGTCCCTTCGCGCCCCTCGCGACCCAGGTTGTCACCGGCCAGCAGGACTTCTGGAAGTACGTCAACGAGCGCGGGGGCATCTCCGGTTTCGACGTCAACATGGCGCAGAACACCCGTGACAACAAGTACGACCCGGCAGTGCACAGCCAGGAGTACCGCGCGATCGAGCCCAACATTCTTGCGCTTGCCCAGACCCTCGGCACGCCGCAGACCCAGGCGATCCTGCCCGACATGGAGGCAGACAACGTCATCGGCGTTCCCGCCTCGTGGTGGTCGGGCTGGCAGTTCCCCGAGACAGACGGCGGCGTCATTCTGGAGTCGGGTGCGTCCTACTGCATCGCCGCCATGGGTGGCCTCGACTGGTGGGTCGAAAACAAGGCCCCCATCACCAAGCTCATTGCCGTCGGCTACCCCGGTGACTACGGCGGCGACTACGCCGCGGGAGCCGAGAAGTGGGCCGCTGCCAACGGTGTCGAGTTCGCGGGCATCGTCGAGACGGCTCCCAACGCCACCGCCGGCAACCAGGACGCCGCGGTCGCGGCCATCCTCGAGTCGGGTGCGGACGTCGTCGCTGTCGGCGTCGGGCCGGCGGAAGCCGCGGAGATCATCGGCAAGGCGGTGGCCTCGAAGTTCGCGGGCAAGTTCCTGGGTGCAGCACCCACGTGGAACCCGCTGCTCCTGCAGACCGCTGCTGCTCCGGCGCTCATCGCCAACTACACCAACGTGGGCACGACCGGCTCCTTCGGCACCCCGTCGGCGGCGATGGATGCCATGAAGGCGCAGCTCGGCGAGGGCATCCTGCCCGCCAATGACGGCTACACCTACGGCTGGGTGTGGCAGTACCCCCTCAAGGCAGCGCTGGAGAAGGCGGCGGCCAACGGCGACCTGACCCGCGAGGGCCTCGTCGCCGCCGTGCAGGGCGGTGTGGAGGTCGACTACGAGGGCGCTTTGCCGAACTCCCTGGTTGGCGGTCCGCCCGCAGACGTCGATCGGTCGGTGTCGATCAACATTCCCGATGAGGAATCGCCCCTGGGCGTCAAGACCCTCCTCATGGGATACGTCGGCAAGACGGCCCAGGCGTACGACTACTCGGGGCCATGCTCGGGGTAGCGACTCCCTGATGTTCTGCGAAGGGCCCCGGCATCGTCGGGGCCCTTCGTTTTGGCGTGGTTGACCGGAGCGGGCCCATACGCTGCGTGCGTGCCCGTGGATCGTGCCCTGTGACCGCCCCGGCTGCGCTGGTCTTCGGCGTCAGCGGGCAGGACGGTCCCTGGGTGGCGCGAGAGCTCGATGCTGCGGGCTACGTGGTCCATGG
>CAINGG010000409.1 GCA_903848435.1 uncultured Actinomycetes bacterium
GCTGGCACCCCTGGTCGCCACCGTCGCCGGGCATGACGCCGCGTGGCTGGAGCATGCGCGCGAGCACGCCGAGGTGCTCGTTGCCCCGGGCTCCCGCGTCGATCCCGCCTGGCTCCTCGACGAGCTCTATGCCCGGCGGCTTCACCGGATCGTCTGCGAGGGCGGGCGCGGGCTGCTCGGGGCCTTCGCCGACGCGGGGGTCATCGACGAGTGGGACGTCACGGTGTCCGGCATGGCCGGGGCGACGCGATTCGACCTCGCCGAGAGCCGCGAGCAGGACGGCTTCCTCTTCACCCGATTCACGCGGAGGCACGATGGCTGAGCCGCTGACCGGCGAGCAGGTCGCCGACCTGCACAGGGACCTTCCCCTCTGGCGTATCGAGGACGGCATGCTCGTGCGAGACGTGCAGGCGCCGACGTTCCCGCGTGCGATCGACTATGTCGTCGCAATCGGTGCCGCCGCGGAGGAGATGGATCACCATCCGGATATCGACATCCGCTGGCGGCACCTTCGGCTGGCGCTGGTGACCCATTCCGCAGGCGGTCGGATCACTGACCTCGACGTCGCGCTAGCGCGCCGGATCGACGGGATCGTCGGGTAGCGCCACTCCATCGATGAGGTCGTGGCGCTTCACGTAGGTCTGCGTGAGCGCGAGGATCATGGCCCCGACCGGTACGGCGAGCAGGGCGCCGGCCACCCCGAAGAGCGCGGCGCCGAGCAGGACGGCGACGAAGCCGAAGGCTGGGTGGACGTCGACCGCCTTGGCGCTGATGCGCGGCTCGATCGTGAGGTTCTCGATCTGCTGATAGAGCAGGCCGTAGGCCAACACGATCACGCCCAGCCACGGATTGCCGCTGAGGAGCCCCACGATCACCGGCAGGATGATCGAGATGTAGGTGCCGATGGTGGGCACGAACTGCGCGACGATGCCCGTCCAGAGGGCTAGCGGCAGCCAGTAGGGCAGGCCGATGACGGCGAAGACGATGCCGCTGAAGAAGGAGTTGATGGCCGCGAGCACCGCTCGCGCAGCGACGTAGCGCCCGGTCTTGTCGGCGGTGATGTCCCAGACGTTGATGAAGACCTCTTGGCTCTGCGGAGGCAGCATGCGCGCGATGTACTTGCGCACTCGCGGACCGTCAGCCGACAGGTAGAACGCGATCAGGCCGAAGGTGAAGAGCCCGAAGATCCCGCCCAGCACCGAGATCGCGATGCCGAAGATGCCCTTGGCAGCCTCGCGGGCGATGTTGCTGATGGTCTCCTGATCGAGGCCGATCTGGGCGAGGAGCTCCTCCTGGGTGAAGGCTGTCCCGGCGATCTCGTTGAACCACTCCAGGCCCTTCTGCGCGAGCATCGGCAGCGTCTCGACGATCTCGATCACCTGGTCGACGAGGAGCTTGCCGAAGGCGGCGAAGAAGCCGATGAGGAAGAGCAGCACGCCGCCCATCACGATCAGCGTGGCGAGTCCGCGCTTCATGTGCCGACTCAGGCGGTCGACGGCGGGCGCCATGGCGAGGGCGAAGAACCATGCCATGAGCACGGTGAAGATGACGCTGCCGCCGTCGTCGATGAGGAAGCGCAGGAAGAGGAAGATGAAGACCAGGGCCATGACGATGAACCCGGCCCGCCAGATGAAGCCCGGGCTCACGGGCCACTTGGTTGAGCTCGTCGGCTCCGGCGCGCTAGTCGACATGCCGGCACCCTACCCTCGCCTTACCCCACGCCGTCTGCCCCGAGAGGAACTGCCGTGAACATCGTCCTGTGGATTGCTGCGAGCCTGCTGGCCATCGCCATGCTGGGAGCGGGCCTCATGAAGCTCGTGCGTCGCCCCGAGCAGCTGAAGGCCGCCGGCATGGGCTGGGTCGATCACTTCCCGCCAGCCATGCCCAAGATCGTCGGGCTCCTCGAGGTGCTCGGAGCGATCGGCCTGATCGTGCCCGCGCTCACCGGCATCGCGCCGATCCTCGTGCCGCTCGCGGCCTCCGGCATCGCGATTCTTATGATCGGCGCCCTCATCACGCACCTACGCCTGCATGACCCATTCAAGGATGCGGTACCTTCACTGGTCTTGGCCCTGCTCGCCATCTTCGTTGCCTGGGGTCGCTTCGGGCCCTACGCGTTCTGAGAGGACTTGCCATGTCTCGTGTGCAGTTGGCCCTGAACGTCGCCGACCTGGAGTCATCCGTCGCCTTCTACTCCGCCATGTTCGGCGTGGAGCCCCATAAGCGCCGTCCTGGGTACGCCAACTTCGAGGTGGTCGAACCACCGTTGAAGTTGGTCCTCATCGAGGTGCCCGAAGCCGACCGAGGCGCGGGACCCCAGGGAGCTCTGAACCACCTCGGCGTCGAGGTCTTCTCCGCGGAGGAAGTCGTGGACGCGACGGATCGCTTCCGCGAGGCAGGCCTGGCGACCTTCGACGAGACCGACACCACCTGCTGCTACGCCGTGCAAGACAAGGTGTGGGTGCATGATCCCGCGGGCACGCCCTGGGAGGTGTACGTCGTCAAGGACGACAACCCCGATGCACTGCCGATGGTGGAGGGCTGCTGCAGCGATAGGTAGACGTTCTACCGGTCCCGCTGGTGCGAGGTCTCGCCACCGCCGAACCGACGCTGCCCGCCCCCACCACCAGGTGCACCTTCATGGCGATGTCTCCTTTGCCATGGTCTAGCGAGCGATGATGAGAAGTGCGCCGCCAACGAGTTCGATGACGAGGTAGAGCGCGGCGACCTTCGATAGCGATCGGTCGAGCACCGCAGAGATGAGTCGGCCGAGAGCCATGCCGAAGAGCGCTACCGCCACGGTGAGCGCGATGCCGGTGCGCAGGTCAGGGTCGACGATGGCGTAGACGAGTACGGCGGCGATTGCGAGGCCGAACCCGCCGTAGACGGCCCTGACCTCGCTGCGCCCGTCAGGCGTCAGGCTCGGGATGCCGAATTGGCGCGTGACGACGGTGGGGGAGACCAGGGCTCCGATGCCCATGAGCGCGAATGCCAGGGCAAGAGCCGCGAGGATGAGGGTGGGCAGCATGCCCGTCATTCTTCCCGAAGGCCCACGCGCGCGTGCAGGCGCTTGAGTGGTCCAGGAGCCCACCAGTTGGCGTTGCCCGCAGTGCGCATGAACGCTGGCACGAGGAAGGCGCGGACGACCGTGGCGTCGAGCAGGATCGCCACCGTCACGCCCAGGCCCAGCTGCTTGATGTTGGTCGCCGAGCTTGTGAGGAACGAGGCGAACACGATGGCGATGAGCAGGGCCGCAGCGGTGATGATGCGGCCGGTGCGTTGCAGGCCGAAAGCCACCGCATTGGCGGTGTCCTGACCCGCATCGTGCTCTTCCTTGATGCGAGACAGCATGAAGACCTCGTAGTCCATCGATAGCGCGAACGCGATGACGGCAATCAGCACGATGGTCGGAACGTCGACAGTGCCGGTCACGGTGCGAAGCCGCAGTCGTGGCAGCGGCGTTCGAGCACCCAGGTCCAGTTCTTGGTGTCGGGGACGATCGGTTCGCTCATGGTTTGGAGGCTAGCCATCGGGAATACGGTCATCCTGCTGAGGGTTCCGGTGACCTGAGGAGGTTCCTATGCGTATCGCGATCATCGGCGCGGGCCGGGTGGGCCGCGCACTCGGAACTCGCTGGACCGAGGTCGGCCATGACGTCGTGTACGGCGTACGCGACCCTGGCGACCCCAAGGTGGGCGACCTAGCGCAGGTCGCGACGCCCCAGGAAGCCGTCGACGGTGCTGACGTCGTACTCATCTCGCTGCCGTGGGCCGCGACGCAGGAGGTCGTGTCCGGTCTCGACGTGGGTGATGCGGTCGTGCTCGATGCGACCAACCCGCTCGCCGTCAACGCCCGCGAACTCGTCGCCAATCCGTCGCTCGCCGGTGCCGAGCTCGTACGCGACTGGATGGGCGGCGCGCGTGTCGTCAAGGCGTTCAACACGACGGGCTCGGGCAACATGGCCAATCCCGACTACGGTGCGCAGAAGCCGATGATGCCGGTTGCTGGCGACGACGAGGCAGCCAAGGCCGTGGCCATCGGACTGGCCAACGAGATCGGCTTCGCCGGTGTCGACACCGGGCCGCTCTCCGGTGCTCGAGACCTTGAGCACCTGGCCATGCTGTGGATTCGGATGGCCTACCCCCTGGGCAACGGGCCCGACATCGCCTTCGCTCTTCTGCGTCGGTAGGCATGCATGTCAGGGGGTTAGTGTTGTCGCACCATGACCGAGCAGCAGGAGTATCGCGTGCTGGAGTCTCGTGGCAACGTAGAACTGCGCGAGTATGCGCCATGCGTTGTCGCGGATGTCGTGGTGTCCGGTTCGGCTGAGCAGGCTGCTAGCGCCGCATTTCGGCCGCTCTTCCAATTCATTTCCGGTGCGAACGTCGGCGCGGAGCCGCTGGCCATGACCGCGCCGGTGATCCAGCGGCCCACGGGTGAGCAGCTGGCGATGACGGCTCCGGTCATTCAGGAGCCTGCCGGCACAGACCAGTGGACCGTGTCCTTCGTGCTACCCGCGGGGCGCGCGCCGTCGGACTATCCGGTGCCCACCGATCCGCGCGTGTCGCTCCGCGCGGTCCCAGCAGAGACGGCGGCCGCCATTCGCTGGTCGGGACGCTGGACCGACTCCAACATCGCGCGCCATTCGCAGGACCTCCGCCGGGCGATGACGGAAGCCGGGTGGCAGGAATCCGGGGAGCCGCGGTGGGCGCGATTCGACCCGCCATGGAAGCCCCCATTCGCACGGCGCAACGAGATCGTCATCCCCGTACGTCGTCCTGTTGAGGGCTCGCGGGCCTAGGCCCCCACGTCGGCGGGCGTGCCGCCCGTGATGCGCACGAGTTCATCGAACGACGTCGGGAAGACGTAGTGCGGGTGGCCACCGGCCGCCCAGACCTCGTCGAAGTTGGCC
>CAINGG010000410.1 GCA_903848435.1 uncultured Actinomycetes bacterium
ACCACGACGCTGGCCCTGGCGATTTCGGTCGCGGTCACGGTCATCTTGGGCATCCTCCCCGAGCCCGTGATCAACCTCGTCGAGCAGGCTGGCGTTTTCCTGCGATAGTGGAGGGGCCATGAGTCCCCAGCCGGCTGGATCCGTCCTGGGCCTGGGGGTCCTCGACCAGGACCTCGAGGCCCGCCTCGTCGCGGGCATGGCCTCTGTCGAGATCGCCTTGCGCGATGCTGTCCGCAGTGACTATCCCTTCGTCACCGAGGCCTCGCGCCACCTGGTGGAGGCTGGCGGCAAGAGGTTTCGCCCGCTCCTGGTGCTGCTCGCGGCCCAATTCGGCGATCCCCAGGCGCCCGGTGTCGTGCCATCCGCTGTCGTCGTCGAGCTCACCCACCTGGCCACGCTCTATCACGACGACGTCATGGACGAGGCTGACCTGCGCCGGGGTGCGGCATCGGCCAATGCCCGCTGGGACAACACGGTCGCGATCCTCACCGGCGACTTCCTCTTCGCGAAGGCATCCGACCTGCTCGCCGATCTCGGACCCGAGGCCGTGCGCATCCAGGCGCGCACGTTCGAGCGCCTATGCACCGGCCAGATCCGCGAAACGGTAGGCCCCGACGAGGGTGCGGATCCGGTCGCGCATCACCTGCGCGTGCTTGCCGATAAGACCGGGTCGCTGATCGCCACCTCCGGTCGATTCGGGGCCATGATGTCCGGTGCCGATCCGCGCATCGTCGAGACGATGACGGTCTTCGGCGAGAAGATCGGCGTGGCCTTCCAGCTGGCTGACGACATCGTCGACATCACCAGCGACAGCAGCGACTCGGGCAAGACCCCCGGAACCGACCTGCGCGAAGGAGTGCCCACGCTGGCCGCGCTGATCGCGCTGTCCGACGCCGATCCTCGGCTGCGCGACCTGCTCACCCGGCCGCTGCCCGACGATCGGGAGCACGCGGAGGCGCTGCATGCCCTGCGCGAGCATCCGGCCCTGCTCGAGGCCCGCAGCGAGGCCCGTCGCTGGGCCGATGAGGCTCGGGCGGTGCTGAGCGATCTGCCCGAGGGCTCCGCGCGCCAGGCGCTCGAGGTGCTGTGCGACTACGTCGTCACCCGCACCGGCTGATCGCTAGTAGCCGAGGAGTCGGGCAACCAGGTCGGTCATGACCTCGGTCGAGCCACCACCGATACCCAGGACGCGCGCATCGCGGTAGTGCCGCTCGACCTCACTCTCGCGCATGTAACCCATGCCCCCGTGGAGTTGGACTGCCTGATCGACGACGTACGCGCATGCTTCGACGGCCGTCTGCTTGGCGAGTGCCGCCTCTACGGTGACCGTCTCACCCGCGGCGTATCGCGCGGCGATCTCTCGCGTGTACGCGCGTGCCACCTCGATGCGCCGGTGCATTTCCACGAGCGTGTGGCGCACGACCTGGCGGGATATCAGGGGTCGGCCGAACGTCTCGCGATCACGGGTCCAGGCGACCGTCAGGTCAAGGGCGCGCTGCCCGGTGGCATAGGCCGTGACGGCCAGGGAGATGCGCTCCGAGACGAAGTGCCGAGCCAGGGAGGCGAAGCCCAGCCCTTCGCCCAGGACGTCGTCGTCGGGGACGATCACGGCATCGAAGGCCAGCTCGGCGGTGTCACTGCAGAGCCAGCCCATCTTGTCGAGCGGCCGGGGGGCGGCGTAGCCGGCGGCCCGCGGATCGAGTACGACCAGCGAGATGCCGGCGGCACCGTCGAGGGGCGCACCCGTGCGTACGGCCGCGACGACGAGGTCCGCGCGTACGCCGGAGGTGATGTAGGTCTTGGCGCCGGAGACCGCCCAGGAGCCATCTGCCTGCCGCTCACCACGGGTCCGCAGGTGTGCCACGTCGGAGCCGCCGTCGGGCTCGGTGACGGCCAGCGCTGCGATGGCCTCGCCGCTCAGCACGGGCCGCAGGTAGCGCTCGATGAGCCGGTCCGCTCCGGACGCATCACCGCGCTCGCGACGCCGGTCGACCTCGTCGACGACATGCGGGAGTGCGATGCCGTGGCTGAAGAGTCCGGCAACCACGCCGCCGCTGGCACCGGCTTCGAGCCAGGCCT
>CAINGG010000411.1 GCA_903848435.1 uncultured Actinomycetes bacterium
CCCACGACGCGCTTGTCGAGGTAGTCCTCCATGCGGAGCAACTTCTCGCTCTCGCCCTCGAGCATGCGACCAGCGGGGATGCCGGTCCACGAGGAGATGACCTCCGCGATGTCGTCGGCGGTGACCTCCTCCTGCACCATCGACGCCTCGCGGGCGTTGGTCTCGGCCGTCACGCGCTCGAGTTCCTCCTCGAACGTCGGGATCTCGGCGTAGAGCAACTTGGACGCCTGCTCGAAATCGCCTGACCGCTGTGCCTTCTCGGCAGCGGCTCGTAGGTCATCGATGAGCACCTTGAGTTCGCCGATGCGGTCGAGGCCAGCCTTCTCCGCGTCCCACTTCGCGCGCAGGCCCTTGAGTTCTTCGTCCTTGTCGGCGATCTCGGCGCGAATGCGCTGCAGGCGCTCCTTGGAGGCGTCATCGCTCTCGCGGGCGACCGCCATCTCCTCCATGCGCAGTCGATCCACCTGGCGCTGCAGCAGGTCAATCTCAGCCGGGGAGGAGTCGATCTCCATGCGCAGGCGCGCCGCCGCCTCGTCCATCAGGTCGATGGCCTTGTCCGGAAGGAATCGAGAGGTGATGTAGCGATCGGAGAGGGTTGCTGCTGCGACGAGGGCCGAGTCGTTGATGGCGACCTTGTGGTGCGCCTCGTACTTCTCCTTGATACCGCGAAGGATCGAGACGGTGTCCTCGACGCTGGGCTGCCCGACGAAGACCTGCTGGAAGCGACGCTCAAGGGCCGGATCCTTCTCGATGTACTCGCGGTACTCGTCCAGAGTGGTGGCACCGATCATGCGGAGTTCGCCGCGAGCCAGCATCGGCTTGAGCATGTTGCCGGCGTCCATCGCGGAATCACCGCCGGCGCCAGCGCCGACGACGGTATGCAGCTCGTCGATGAAGGTGATGATCTGGCCGTCGCTCTCCTTGATCTCATCAAGGACGGACTTCAGGCGTTCCTCGAACTCACCGCGGTATTTCGCGCCGGCCACCATCGCTCCCAGATCGAGGGCGATGAGTGTCTTGCCCTCCAGCGACGTCGGCACGTCACCCTCCACGATGCGGCGTGCGAGGCCCTCGACAACGGCGGTCTTGCCGACGCCGGGCTCGCCGATGAGCACAGGATTGTTCTTCGTACGGCGCGACAGCACCTGGATCGTGCGGCGGATCTCCTCGTCACGGCCGATGACCGGATCGATCTTGCCCTCGCGGGCGCGCTCGGTCAGGTCGACGCCGTACTTCTCCAGCGCCTGGAAGGTGCCCTCGGGCTCCGGACTCGTCACGCGCTTTCCTCCTCGCATCTGCTGCAGGGCAGCCATCAGAGCCTCGGGGGTCGCCCCGGACTGGGTCAAGCGTTCCCGCGCACCGGGCTTTTCGGCCAGGCCCACAAGCAGGTGCTCGGTGCTGACGTATTCGTCGCCGCGCTCCTTGGCCAGGTCCTGCGCAGCGGTCAGCACGGCATACGACTGCTGACTCAACTGCGGGGCCGAGACCGTCGAGCCGCTGGCTCGTGGAAGGGCCTCGACGGCGGCGCGGACCTCGCGGGTGAGTGCGGCGCGATCGACCCCGGCGCTGTCGAGCAGCGCACTCGCGATGCCCTCGCCCTGCTGGAGCAGCGAGTCGAGGATGTGGATCGGTTCCACCTGGGCGTTGCCCTGCGCAGCAGCCAGCCGCACTGAGGCACCCAGCGCATCCTGCGCCTTGGTCGTGAACTTGATGTCCATGGTTCTTTCTCCGTCGGTGAGTTCTAGGCGCCGCGCCGGCGTGAGGGATTCCAGAGCACGAGGGCGGTCGAGTGCTTCTCGCGCGTGAACGCCTGCAGCTCATCGCGCAGGCGTTCAACCTCGGCCTGCAACTGCAGCACGCGGCGAATGCCTTCGAGGCTGACGCCGGCCGCCGACAGGTCGGCGACCTCCCGCAGTCGGGCGATGTCGCGCGCCGAGTAGAGGCGGTTGCGACCATTGGTGCGCTGCGGCGAGACGAGGCCGAGCTTGTCGTACTGGCGCAGGGTCTGCGGATGTAGGTCGGTGAGCTGTGCCGCCACGGAGATGGCGTAGACGGGGATCGTGTCGTCGTCGAACATCACGTGGCCTTCGCATCGGTCAGCAAGGCCTTGCGCGGATCGTCGTCAGCCGTTGCCTCAGCGAACTTCTGGAGTGCCTCACGCGCCTCATCGCTGAGCGCGGACGGCACATGCACGTCGACCGTCGCCAGGAGATCGCCCTTGGTGCCGTCCTTGCGTGACACGCCCTTGCCGCGCACCCGGAAGGTGCGGCCATTGGACGTGCCGGCGGGGATCTTCAACGTGACGGTGCCACCGCCCGGTGTCGGCACGACAACCTGGCCACCCAGAGCGGCCTCGGTGAAAGTGACCGGCACAGTGACGGTGAGGTTGTCGCCCTTGCGCCCGAAGACCGGGTGCGCGGTGACGTGGACGACGACGTAGAGATCGCCGTTGGGGCCGCCCCTCTCGCCCGGCGCACCCTTGCCCTTGAGGCGGATGCGCGCGCCGTCCTTCACGCCCGATGGAATGCGCGCCTGCACCGTGCGGGTGCTGATGCCACGACCAGAGCCCTTGCAGGTCGGGCACGGATCATCGACGATCAGGCCGCGGCCATGGCATGCGGCGCATGGCTCAGCGAAGGCGAAGCCTCCGGCATTGCGCGAGGTCTGGCCGGTGCCATCGCAGTTGGGGCAGACGCGCGGCACGGTGCCCGCACGCGCTCCCGTGCCGTGGCAGCTATCGCACGCGGCATCGCTAGCGAGCCGCAGCGGCACGGTCACGCCACCCAGCGCCTCGTCGAACCCGAGCGTGATCTCGCTTTCGACGTCCTGGCCGCGTCGCGGTGCGCGAGCGCTGCGGCCACCGCCGCGACCCCGGCTGAAGATGTTCCCGAGGATGTCGCCCAGGCCACCGTCATCGGAGCCGAAGACGTCACCGAAGTCGTACGTCGACCCGCCGCCGAAGCCCCCGGGAGCGCCGAAGCCACCTCCGCCGCCGCCGAAGCGACCGCCACCGAAGCCGCCGCCACCGGCGAAGAGCGTGCGGGCCTCGTCGTATTCGGCGCGCTTCTTGTCGTCAGAGAGCACGTCGTAGGCCTCGGAGACCTCCTTGAAGCGCTCCTCGGCCTTGGCGTCACCAGGGTTCTTGTCCGGGTGCAGTTCGCGCGCGAGCTTGCGGTACTTCTTCTTGATCTCGTCGGCCGGCGCGCCCTTGTCGACGCCAAGGACCTTGTAGAAGTCCTTCTCCAGCCAGTCCTTGTTCATCCTGCCTCGTCTGTGTTGTCGCTCGCCGACTCAGGAATCGGCAACCGCGACGCGGGCCGGACGCAGGACGCGTCCGGCATGCCGGTAACCCGGCTGGTAGACCGTGGCCACAACGGGACCATCGAGTCCGTCGCGCTGCTCACTCGACAGTGCCTCGTGGACCATCGGGTCGAAAGGCTCATCGGCAGCACCGAAGGTCTCGAGTCCGAGTCGCAGGCACGTGGCCTCGAGGGCCTCGCCCACCGACTTGAACGCACCCTCGAGCTCGCCGTGCTGGCGGGCCCGCTCGATGTCGTCGAGCACCGGCAGCAACTCGGTGAGCACACTGCCGATCGTGGCATCGCGAGCGGTCTCGCGGTCGCGATCGACGCGCTTGCGGTAGTTGGCGTATTCGGCGTGCACGCGTCGCAGGTCGTCGGTGAGCTCGGCAACCTTGGCGTCAGCCTCGGTGAGCTCGGCCTCGATGACCGCCTCCTCCGAGGGGGGAGTCGGCTGAGCCGACTCCCGCACCTCGAAGGTCTCCGGATCGATACGACGCTTGTCGGTGACGCGGACGCCTTCCTCGGGCTCGTGCCCCGCGTCCATGGTCACTTCGCCTCGTCGGCCTCGTCGTCGACGATCTCGGCGTCGACGACATCGTCCTCGGACATGTCAGCGGCCTCGTCGGCCGTGGCCTGGCCGCCGCCGGCCTGCTGCGACATGGTGTACATCGCCGCACCCAGGGCCTGGCTGGCCTGCGCGACCTTGTCGGTCGCGGCCTTCATGCCGGCGATGTCGCCCGCCTCGATGGCCTTCTTGAGCTCGTCGAGAGGGCCGTCGACGTTGGCCTTGGCGTCGGCCGGGATCTTGTCGGCGTTGTCGGTAAGGAACTTCTCGGTCTGGTAGACCAGCGCCTCGGCGGTGTTCTTGACCTCGATCTCCTCGCGCGCCTTCTTGTCGGCTTCGGCATTGGCCTCGGCCTCGCGCATCATGCGGTCGATCTCCTCCTTCGGCAGCGCGCTGCCGCCGGAGATGGTCATCGACTGCTCCTTGCCCGTGGCGAGGTCCTTGGCCGACACGTGCACGATGCCGTTGGCATCGATATCGAAGGTGACCTCGACCTGCGGCACTCCGCGCGGCGCCGGCGGCAGGCCGGTGAGCTCGAAGGTGCCGAGGCGCTTGTTGTAGGCGGCCATCTCGCGCTCGCCCTGGTAGACCTGGATCAGCACGCTGGGCTGGTTGTCGTCAGCCGTCGTGAAGATCTCGCTGCGCTTGGTCGGGATCGTCGTATTGCGCTCGATGAGCTTGGTCATGACGCCGCCCTTGGTCTCGATGCCCAGAGACAGCGGGGTGACGTCGAGCAGCAGGACGTCCTTGACGTCGCCCTTGAGCACGCCCGCCTGCAGGGCCGCGCCAATCGCCACGACCTCATCGGGGTTGACGCCCTTGTTGGGGTCCTTGCCCGTGAGTTTCTTGACGAGCTCGGTCACGGCGGGCATGCGCGTGGAACCGCCGACGAGCACGACCTGGTCGATGTCGTCGACCTTGATGCCGGCGTCCTTGATCACGGCCTCGAAGGGGGCCTTGGTGCGATCCAGGAGATCGGAGGTCATCTGCTCGAACTGCGCACGCGAGAGGGTCTCCTCCAGGTGCAGCGGGC
The DNA here is from genome assembly GCA_903848435.1 of uncultured Actinomycetes bacterium. Lineage (GTDB taxonomy): Bacteria > Actinomycetota > Actinomycetes > S36-B12 > S36-B12 > Mxb001. The sequence goes on from CAINGG010000411.1 coordinate 4,901, forward strand.
CCTCGGCGCTCGCGGTGATGTAGGGCAGGTTAATCGAGGTCTGCATGGAGCTGGACAGCTCGATCTTCGCCTTCTCGGCAGCTTCGCGCAGACGCTGCATGGCCATCTTGTCCTTGGACAGGTCGACACCATGGGCGTTCTTGAAGTTGGTGACCATCCAGTCGACGACCTTGTCGTCCCAGTCATCGCCGCCGAGGACGTTGTCGCCGCTCGTGGCCTTGACCTCGACCACGCCATCGCCGATCTCCAGGAGTGACACGTCGAAGGTGCCACCACCGAGGTCGAAGACCAGGATGGTCTGCTCCTTGTCACCCTTGTCGAGGCCATAGGCCAGGGCAGCAGAGGTGGGCTCGTTGATGATGCGCAGGACGTTGAGGCCGGCGATCTCGCCCGCCTCCTTGGTGGCCTGTCGCTGGGCGTCGTTGAAGTACGCCGGCACGGTGATGACGGCATCGGAGACGGTGTCACCGAGGTAGGCCTCGGCATCGCGCTTGAGCTTCATGAGCACGCGCGCGCTGATCTCCTGCGGGGTGTAGGACTTGCCGTCGATGTCGACGGTCCAGTTGGTGCCCATGTGGCGCTTCACGGACCGGATCGTGCGGTCGACGTTGGTGACGGCCTGGCGCTTGGCGACCTCGCCCACGAGCACCTCGCCGTTCTTGGCGAAGGCCACGACGGACGGTGTGGTCCGGGCGCCTTCCGCATTGGTAATGACGGTGGGATCGCCACCTTCAAGCGTGGAC
>CAINGG010000412.1 GCA_903848435.1 uncultured Actinomycetes bacterium
GTGTCGTTGCCTTGCTCGGGCCGGCATCGCCGGTGATCGAGGTGCTCGCGCGTCGACGCCCCGACCTCGCCGATGCGTTCATCGGCCCGTGGCGCGAGGTGTTCGGCGATCGGCTTCATATCGAGGTCGTGAGTCACCGTGCGGCGAGCGGCCCGCTCGCCACCGCGACGGCGGCGCGTGCACTCGGGTGGGCGCGCGAGCAGGGCATTACTCCTGTCCTCGCCCATGCTGTGCGCTACGTCGAACCGCAGCAGGCGCGCGTCGTCGACGTCCTCGACGCCTCGCGCCGATTGGTCGCCCTCGACGAGCGCCACCGCGACCGACCCAATGCGCAGGGATTCCTCGCCTCCACGCCGTTCATGGCCGAGCTCGCCGACGAGATCGCCCGGGCCGCGGGCGCGGATCGACGCGCGGGCCGCGACCTGGTGGGCGCCGCGGCCCGGCTGGCGGGGGAGTGCGTGCTCGACCCCGCGGCCGATCTTGGGATCGGCGAGGTCTTCGTCCCCGAGCTCGAGGTGGTCGTCGGCGATGCGCGTGCTGATGCCGACGCGATCCTGCGCTCACGATGCGAGGGCGCGCTCGATCGTTATCAGGGCGCCGACCGCATCGATGCGCGCCATCGCCTGGAGTCCGAGCTGCGCACGATCTCGATGCTGGGCTTCGCCACCTACTTCCTCACCGTCGCCGAGGTCGTCGACCTCACGCGGGCACGCGGCATCCGCGTCGCCGCGCGCGGTTCCGGTGCCGGCAGCCTCGTCAACCACCTACTCGGTATCTCCGGCATCGACCCGATGCATCACGGCCTGCTGATGGAGCGGTTCCTCACCACCCTGCGCCGACAGCTGCCCGATATCGACATCGACGTCGAGTCCGCGCGCCGGCTCGAGGTCTACGACGCGATCCTCGAGCGGTTCGGCGCCGAGCGCGTCGCATGCGTATCGATGATGGAGACCTACCGTGTGCGTCATGCCATCCGCGATGTCGGGGCCGCGCTCTCGCTGCCGCCCGGCGAGATCGACGCCCTGGCCAAGGCCTTCCCCCATGTGCGCGCCCGCGATGCGCGCAGTGCCCTGCGCGACCTGCCCGAGCTGCGCGACTCCGGGCTGGGCCGCATGACCGCGCGCGGCGAGCTTGACCACTTCTGGACCCTCGTCGAGGCCCTCGACCGGCTCCCGCGGCATGTCGCCATGCACCCGTGCGGGGTGCTGCTCTCCGACGCCACCCTGCTCGATCGCACCCCGGTCGAGCCGAGCGCCCAGGGCTATCCGATGAGCCAGTTCGACAAGGATGACGTCGAGGAGCTCGGCCTGCTCAAGCTCGACGTGCTCGGCGTACGCATGCAATCGGCTCTCGCCCACGCGGTCAGCGAGGTCGAGCGCGTCGACGGCGAGCGCATCGAACTCGACGCTGTGCCCCTCGATGACCCGGGTGCCTACGCGCTCGTGCAGTCCACGCGCACCCTGGGCTGCTTCCAGATCGAGTCGCCCGGCCAGCGCGAACTCATCGGCAAGTTCGCTCCCGAGACCTTCAACGACCTCATCATCGACATCTCGCTGTTTCGTCCCGGCCCGGTGAAGTCCGACATGGTCACCCCGTTCCTGCGGGCGCGGCAGGGGTGGTCCGAGGCGGTCTACCTCCACGACGACCTGCGACCGGTCCTCGAGGAGACCTACGGCGTCGTCGTCTTCCACGAGCAGGTGCTGCGCATCGTCGCCACCATGACCGGCTGCTCCCTGGCCGAGGCCGACGAGACCCGCCGCAGCATGGGCTCGCCGGGCGGGCAGGACGACGTGCGCGCCTGGTTCTATCCGGCCGCGCTCGCGCGCGGCTACGACCTCGTCACCGTCGAGCGCGTGTGGGAGGTGCTGCGCGCCTTCGCATCGTTCGGCTTCTGCAAGGCCCATGCGGCGGCGTTCGCGCTGCCCACCTATCAATCCGCGTGGTTCAAGGCTCACCACCCGGCCGCATTCCTCGCCGGCATCCTCACCCACGACCCCGGCATGTATCCCAAGCGGCTGATCCTCGACGACGCGCGCCACTGTGGCATCGCTGTCCTCGGCCTCGACGTCAATGACTCTGA
>CAINGG010000413.1 GCA_903848435.1 uncultured Actinomycetes bacterium
CCCGGCGTTCACTACATCGTCGGCGGCAACACCAAGGTCTATGGCTCTTCGCTGCCACGGCTGCGCGAACGCGACTTCGAGGAGACCATCTATCCCACTGCGGTGTCACCGAAGTGGCCCTTTTCGTACGCCGACCTGGAGCCCTACTACTGCAAGGTCGAGGCCCTCTACAACGTGCACGGCACCCCCGGCCCCGATGACGACGCCACTCAGCCGTTCGAACCCTGGCGCAGTGAGCCGTACCCCTATCGAGCGCTCGCACACGAGCCCTATGTCGCCGAGACCCTCGACCGCTTGGCTGCGCAGGGACTGCATCCGACGACGACCGCGATGGGCGTGGACCTTCGCCCTGGCGGCCGGTGCATTCGCTGCGGCACGTGCGATGGATTTCCCTGTCGCTGGGATGCGAAGTCGGACGCGGAGGTGTGCGCGCTCGAGCCCGCAGTGGCTACCGGTCGCGTGCGCCTGGTGACGGGCGCCTACGTCGATCGCCTCGAGACGGATGCGTCGGGGCGCGTCGCGCGGGCCGTGGGGAGCCTGAATAGCGAGCCACTGGAGGTCCGCGGGCGCGTCTTCGCCTCGTCGGGTGGTGCAGCGAATTCTGCTGCCCTGCTGCTACGCAGCGGCGTGGCCAACTCCTCCGGCCTCATAGGCACCCGCTACATGGTGCACAACAACACCCACATTGCTGCCATCGATCCACGACGCCCTAACGACGTCGTCTTCCAGAAGACCGCATGCGTCAATGACTTCTACGACGACATGGGCGACGGCTTCCCCGGTGGCACCTTGCAGCTCATCGGCAAGGTGCAGGCCTCCATGATGAAGACGCACGCGACGAAAGCACCCCTGTCGCTGCTGAAGCCAATGGCTGCGCGCAGCATGGAGTGGCTCGTGATGACCGAGGACACTCCCGACTCCCGCAACCGGATCTACCTAGACTCCGCCGGGCGGCTCACCGTGGCGTGGACGCGGACCAACTACGACCGCCACGAACTCATGCTTGCCAAAGCCAGGTCGGTGCTGAAGAAGGCCGGATATGTCGCGATCTTCGAGCAGCGCTTCGACATCTCCATGAACAGCCACATGTGCGGCACGGCCGTTGCCGGGGAGGATCCTCGCGCGAGCGTCCTGGATCCTTGGTGCCGCAGCCACGACGTGGACAACCTCTACGTCGTGGACTCCGCGTTCTTCCCCTCATCGGGGGCACAGAATCCGGCGCTGACCATCGCTGCCAACGCACTGCGGGTGGCCGAGGCCATCCCGGCCTGACGGCCCACCGCCTGCCGATAGCCTCGTCCCATGGCCGACGAACCCCTCTACCTCATCGCCGTCATCAGGCCGCGCATGGATGTCGCGGACCAGGTGGCCGAGCGACTGCGCATCATGCGGAATGCGACGCGCGAAGAGCCGGGCAACGTCTACATGGAATTGGTCGTCGGCGAGGAGCCCGACACGTGGTTCATGTTCGAGAAGTTTGCCTCGCGATCGGCCTGGGATGAGCACATGACCCTGTCACATGTGACCGAGGGCAATGTCTTCCTCGCCGACAAGCTGCG